>JBCBFV010000237.1:0-3799 GCA_038527425.1 Pseudomonadota bacterium | reverse complement strand
GCAAGGGGTTCGCTAAAGTCATCTTTGCGCAGATCCTCTTCGATGAAGACCTTGCGATCGATGGCCTGATACCACCACTGGCACGAGCTCGTCCCAAAGGGCTTTTCACACCACTTCTCTGCCTTGCTGCGCAGCTCTTCGACATCGACATGCGACGTCCCTTCCCGCAGATCGAGATGTTTGAGCTGTTTGCTGCCATGGTTCGACTTCAGGAAATAGGAGCCCTTCGGAAGGCCTTCGAGGGTCACCTCAGACGGGTCCTCAAAAACGCGGTGCACCTTTGGTGGACGCAGCTTGTCGCGCAAATTTTCGGGGATGTAGTGACCGACGTTCAGCTTATCGGCGGGGTTCAAGTGATGCACCGGCATGATCATGGCGTGCAGCATGTTCATGGCCATGAAATCATCAGCCTGACGGAAGTTCGGAAAGTATCCATGCGCGCGGAGGTAGTTGCTCACACCGCGATGGATGACAGACCGAAAGCCCTTATGCGGAAAGAAGTCATAGGCACAGGTATAATCCTTCGACGACACCGTCGGCGCGGCGCGGCGACAATCGTGATACCAATCAACGACTTCGCTGACGAAGAAGGTCACATCCGCGTAGCTGGAATCCTCGGAAGTGCGGTCTGAAAACCGCTTATAGGCATTAAAAATGCGCATATTGCTCATGGGCCGCCTCTCGATCAGGTCTTTTGACCTTTTCTTAAGAGACTACCCGAAGCGAGGGACTCTGTGAAGGTTAACCCGAGAAGTGCCCGACGGGGGTGGCGGCCGCATTCGACAGCACGCCCCATGCGTAATCAGCAACCGACGAGAAGCACACGAGCTCGAACGATCCGTCTTCTTTCTTCCAGAACGCGCAGGCAATCTGGGCGAGACGCGTGCGGCGGAAACGACCCGCCTCCATCTTGGCCACATCCACCGGGCAGAGCTTTGCCAGCGTCTCCCCGTCGCTAATCTCAAAGATCGCGCGGGCATCCGAGACATCCTCAACCAGATGATGCGTTCCGCTGAGCTTCACCCTAAGCGCGTCGATCTGAGCGCCGACCTCTTCATGGGGGCACATCACCAAAAGCTCATCCGGGGACATCCAGGCCACGTTCCCTGCCACGGTGCCCTGCGCCGGAACTTTCACCGCCTTGGCTAGATCGGTCATATCGCCGCGAACTGTGATCATCCCGCGTTGCGGCAGTTGGCGAACCGTGCCCGCGCCTTCGAATATGCGCTCAGACATTCTGCTTCTCCCCCTCAGGGTCATAGAAGACCGGGCTGACGATCTTGGCTTTCACCTCACCGCCCCCGACTTTCGGGAAGGTCACAACCTCGCCCATGCGATCCGGGCCATTATGCACGAGGCCCATGGCGATCCCGCGGTTGAGGGTCGGCGAATGGTAGGTCGACGTCACACGACCCTGCACATTGCGCTGCCCATTGGCGTTCACGCCATCCGCCACAGCGTAAGCGCCGTCCGGGATGACGGAGCCATCGAGCGTCTCAAGCCCAACGAGTTGCCAGCGATCAGGATTGTCCATGAAGGACCGCGCCTGCGCACGTTTGCCGAGGAAGTCGTCTTTCTTCTTCGAAATCGCCCAGTGCAGCCCGAGATCCTGCGGAATAACGGTGCCGTCGGTCTCGTCTCCGATCATGATAAAGCCTTTCTCGGCCCGCATGATGTGGAGCGCTTCCGTGCCATAGGGCATCGCACCGAACTCTTCGCCCGCCTCGTGAAGCGCGTCCCAAAGGGCGCGTCCCTGAGCCGCCGGAACGGCGATCTCGTAGCTCAATTCCCCTGAGAAACTAATGCGGTAGGCGCGGACCTTAATGCCCGCCAACTCGCCTTCAGCCCATCCCATGAAGGGCAGCGCTTCGGCGCTGACGTCCATGCCGCCCAGCTTTTCGAGCACCTTCCGGGCGTTCGGGCCAACCACCGCGATCTGGGCATATTGCTCCGTCACGTTGGCGGTGAAGACTTTCCAGTCCCACCACTCGGTCTGCAGCCATTCTTCCATGTGCTGGTGAATGTGGTCAGCGCCGCCGGACGTCGTATGGCAGAGCCACGTGTCATCATCGATGCGCGCGACAACGCCGTCGTCCGTGAGGAAGCCGTTTTCCGTGCACATCAGACCATAGCGGCAGCGCCCCGGCTTCAGGTTCGACATCATGTTCGTGTACATCATGTCGAGGAACTTGCCTGCGTCAGGCCCCTTCACGATGATCTTCCCGAGCGTGGAAGCATCAAGTAATCCAAGCGCTTGGCGCGTGTTCTTCACCTCTCGAGAGACCGCTTCCTCGACCGTTTCACCGTCCCGGAGGAAGGTGTACGGACGGCGCCATTGGCCTACTGGCTCCCAATGGGCGCCATTCTCTTCGTGCCAGCCGTGCATCGGCGTCTTGCGCAGCGGCTGGAACATCTCCCCACGAGCTTCGCCGGCAATCGCACCCATGGAAATGGGTGTGTACGGCGGGCGGAACGTGGTGGTGCCGACCTGCGGTATGTCCGATCCAAGGGCGTTAGAAAGAACCGCGAGGCCGTTGATATTGCTAAGTTTCCCTTGATCAGTTGCCATGCCCAGCGTGGTGTAGCGCTTGGCGTGCTCAACGCTCTCAAAGCCTTCCTGCGCCGCGAGCTGCACGTCGGAGACTTTCACGTCATTCTGGAAATCGAGCCACGCCTTCGACCGCAGCGCATAGGACGCGCCTTGCGGCATCATCCAAACAGGCTCAATCGCTGCCATCTCAGGGTCTGAGGCCGCGGGCGCATCGCCCCCGCCTGCCTTGGCGGTTGCGTCAGCCAGAACATCAGCCGTGCTCAACACGCCGGACGCCGCACCTGCCGTGCTCACGAAGGAAGTTCCGTCCGCGCCGATGGGGCCCTTGTCAGGGTCCGGCTTGAACATAACGGCGTCGGCATCCCAGGTGAGCTTGCCGCCGCAATGGCTCCAAAGATGCACGACAGGAGACCAGCCGCCAGACATCGCCACGACGTCGCAGGCGACTTCCTCCAACGTGGCACCCTCGCCCGCTTGGGCGCAGATGGCGACGCCGGTGACGCGCTTACCGCCTTTGACCTTCGCAATGCCTTTGCCGTTCTCGACACGGATACCGAGGGCCTTGGCTTCTTCCGCCAGAACACCACCCCCGCCTGCACGCGCGTCGAGGATAAGCGGCACTTCTACGCCCGCCCGTTTGAGCACGATCGCCGTGCGGTAGGCATCGTCGTTATTCGTGACGACCACCGTGCGATCGCCCAGCGACACGCCCCAGTTCACCACGTAGTCACGCACCGCCGAGGCCAGAACCACGCCCGGCACGTCATTGCCCGCAAAAGACAACGGGCGCTCGATCGCGCCTGTAGCGGTCACGATATGACCCGCGCGAATGCGCCAGAGACGGTGACGCGGGCCTGCGTCCGACGAATGATCCGTCAGTCGCTCGTAGCCCAAGACATAACCGTGGTCGTAGACGCCCGCGCCCATCGTCCGCAGGCGCATCTTGACGTTTGGCATGGAGGCAAGCTCTGCAACCGCCGCGTCCACCCAGTCGCCTGCCGATTTTCCGTCAATCTCGATATCATCGACGGGCGCACGGCCACCCCAATTCTCGGTCTGCTCGAGCAGAAGGACATCCTTGCCCGCCTGACCAGCCGTCAGCGCAGCCTGAAGCCCCGCGACGCCGCCGCCCACGACCAAGAGATCGCAGAAGGCGTAGAAGTGTTCATAGGTGCTTTCATTCGCCAATCCGCGGGCCTGGGCCGTGCGCCGAAAGCGCGAGATGAAAGCACCTATGAACACTTCTAC
>JBCBFV010000236.1:0-3907 GCA_038527425.1 Pseudomonadota bacterium | reverse complement strand
CCGTGGCGCCTCCTTATGCGGAGTGTGAGGATTTGAAAAGCCTATTCGCAGGGTAAAACGGCGATCTCTGCAGGAATTGAGGGATGCTGGATTACTGCACCCTCCTTGAGGCCCAACCGGCGCGACAGCCCGCCGTTGATTTCGAGGACATATTGCACCTCGTCGCCGCCAAAGATCGGCGTCTCATCGAGGGGGATCGCGTTCTCGTGGATCTTGGTGACGGTGCCATCTTCGCCGATGAAGAGCATGTCGAGCGGGATGAGCGTATTGCGCATCCAAAACGACGCCGACGTCGGCGCCTCGTAGATAAAGAGCATGCCCGCGCCCATCGGCATCTCTTCGACAAACATCAGGCCACGGTTCCGCTCGTCGGGCGTATCGGCCACCTCAATAGAAAAGCGCGCCCGAAGCGCGCCTTCTTGTGTCAGGCTAACGATGTCTTCTGAACAGGCCGCAGACAACGCCCCGGCCCAAAGGGTCAGGACACCAGCACCGATTCCCAGCTTTGAATAGCTGCGGCCATCAGACCGCGCTTTCCGTCGAGCACCCGCAAGCATATCGCCTCTCCCGGCTGCAAGTCGGCAAGGCCCGAGTTCCGCAGCACTTCGATGTGAATGAACACATCATCATCGCTGCCAAAGACATTGGCAAACCCAAAGCCTTTTCCTTTGTCGAACCACTTCACGCGGGCCGGTTCGGTCGGCAGCGCGGAGATGTCTTCTGGCGTGAGTTCACTGATATCGGCGAGCATCGGTGTGCTGCTCACAGCAGGCCGTTCGATGGACAGCACTTCGACAGCTTGCACGCCACGTGCGGTGTCTTGCACATTGACTTCGATCCGCACACCGTCGGCGACAGAACTCTGCCCATAGTTGCGCAGCACATTGGCATGCAAAAGGATGTCGCGGCCGGCCCCTTCGCCCACGATGAATCCAAAGCCCTTGGCTGGGTCAAACCACTTCACGACCCCGTTTACGTACCGTTTTTCAGTTTCGTTCTCACGCTGCTCTCGCATTAACATTCGTCACCCGACGCTCTTATTTTTGCCATTAACTCTTTGTTAACTTTAAGCACTCTCTTGATCCGTCAATCAAGCACCAAATACCTGTCCTTTTGTCAGTGTCCGCTTCACGTGACGTGAATATCACGGGAACAATCGGAGAACTTCCCACTTTTCTGCCTCTTTTTTGTGCATCCACCTGAACCGGTCGTGCAAACGGAACTGACCATTAGCCCAGAATTCCATCTCAAAAGGCCGAATTCTGAACCCGCCCCAGAAGCTAGGGCGCTTAGGGTCGCTGCCAAGCTCCTCTTCTAGTTGTGCAACGCGGGCTTCGAGCACAGAACGGGCCTCCAATGGGCGGGATTGCGCCGATGCATGAGCGCCAATCCGCGAACCGAGCGCGCGGGAGCGGTAGTAGGCGTCGGCAACTTCTCCATCTTCGCGCTCCACAGAACCGCGCGCACGGATTTGGCGACCTAGGCTCTTCCAATGGATGACGAAGGCCGCGTGGCCAGAGGCGGCGATCTCCTCGGCCTTGGCGCTCTCGTAATTGGTGTAGAAGACGAAGGCATCCGCTTCGATGCCCTTGAGCAGAACGGTGCGCACATTCGGGCGGCCCTCCGCGTCCACTGTGGCGAGCTGCATGGCGTTGGCGTCATTGATCTCGGTCTCTTCCGCTTCCGCCATCCACCGCTTGGTGATCTCGAACGGGTCAGAGCCCTCAAATATCCCGGTCCTGTCGCTCATCTTGTCGTGCCTTTGCCTTTGACCTAAACGAGCCGTCAAAGCTGGGCGTCTTAGGGAGAAAGTCAATGGAGATCATGGCGGGCAAACGCGGGCTCATCATGGGTTTGGCCAACGACAAATCCATTGCATGGGGAATTGCGCAGGCGTTGCGCGAAGCGGGCGCTGAGATCGCCGTCAGCTACCATGGTGCTGCCATGGAAAAGCGCGTGAAGCCGCTTGCAGAAGAACTGGGCTCCCCTCTCGTGATGGAATGCGACGTGGGCGACCGCGCTTCGATCGAAGCGGCGATGGCTCAGATCAAGGACCTTTGGGGCGGGATCGACTTCATCGTTCATGCCATCGGCTTCTCGGATAAATCCGAATTGCGAGGCCGCTACCTCGACACGTCGCGGGATAATTTCTCGATGACAATGGACGTTAGCGTCTATTCCTTCACCGCGGTGATGCAGGCGGCAGAGCCGCTTCTGAACCCGGGCGCCTCCGCGCTGACACTCTCCTACTATGGCGCTGAGAAGTGGATGCCGAACTACAATGTCATGGGTGTGGCCAAGGCCGCGCTTGAGGCTTCTGTCATGTATCTGGCCGCGGACCTCGGCCCCAAGGGCGTGCGAGTGAACGCGATCAGCGCGGGCACGATCAAGACGCTGGCGGCCTCGGGCATCGGCGATTTCCGCGCCATCATGAATTACAACGAGACGAGTGCGCCGCTTCGCCGCACGGTGACGCAGAGCGAAGTGGGTCGCTCGGCGCTGTATCTCCTCAGCGATCTGGGCAGCGCCGTCACGGGCGAAGTGCTGCACGTGGACGCAGGGTTCCACATTGTGGGCATGAAGCCCATCGAGAAAGAGGGCTAAGATGACTGACCGACTGCCGCACGAAAAAGGGTTCCATGTCAGCTGGGATCAGATCCACCGCGACAGCCGCGCGCTGGCCTGGCGCCTTGACGGGCGCGGCCCGGGCGACGGCGGCTGGAAAGCAATCGTCGCGATCACCCGCGGTGGCATGGCGCCTGCGATGATCGTGGCCCGCGAGCTGGGCGTTCGCGTGGTCGATACGATCTCCGTCAAAAGCTACGACCACGACAAGCAGTCCGAGGCGCGCGTGCTCAAAGCCCCCTCTGCCGAGATCATGGGCGAGGACGGCGAAGGCATCCTGATCGTCGACGACCTCGTGGACAGCGGCAAGACGCTGGAGCTCTGCCGGATGCATTACCCCAAGGCGCATTACGCCACGGTCTATGCAAAGCCCGCAGGTGAGCCGCAGGTCGACACGTTCATCACCGGTGTGAGCCAGGATACGTGGATCTTCTTCCCCTGGGATATGGCGCTGCAATACGTCGAGCCCTACCGCGGTCGCGACTGATGAGCAGGACGGCACAGACATTCGCGCCCCCCGTTATGGAAGCGCGCCGTTGGGTCGACGGCGTGGATTTCTCTGCACGTCCCCTCATCAACGTCAGCCAGGCGGCCCCGGTTGACCCGCCGCACCCGGACCTTCGCCGCGCCATGGCGGCGGCTCTCGAAGATAACGAGACCCACCTTTACGGCCCCGTCCTCGGCCTGCCCGGCCTGAGGGAGGAGCTCGCTTCGCAATGGTCAGTCTCCTACGGCGGCACGGTCATTGCCGATCAGGTGGCCATCACCTCCGGCTGCAATCAGGCGTTTTCGGCGGCCATCGCCTCGCTTTGTGACGAAGGCGACGAAGTCATCTTGCCGGTGCCCTACTACTTCAATCATCGCATGTGGCTCGACATGGCGGGCGTCCGCACGGTGCCCCTGCCCTGCGGTCCGGGCCTTGTACCCGTGGCGGAGACGGCGGCAGCGCTGATCACCGATCGCACGCGCGCCATTGCTCTCGTTTCTCCGAACAACCCGACGGGCGCCGAATACCCTGACGCAACGCTGCAGGCGTTCTACGCGTTGGCAAAGGAACGGGGCATCGCGCTCATCCTCGATGAGACTTACCGCGATTTCCATTCCACGGAAGGTGCGCCGCACACTCTCTTCACGCATGAAGACTGGGCCGACACCTTTATCCACCTTTACTCCTTCTCGAAGTCCTACCGCCTAACGGGCCACCGGACAGGCGCGATCATCACCTCGGTGGAGCGTATGGCGGAAGTAGAGAAGTTCCTCGACACCGTCTCTGTCTGTCCGT
>JBCBFV010000235.1:0-3935 GCA_038527425.1 Pseudomonadota bacterium | reverse complement strand
CCGCGTTCATCACCTCGATCTCGCCGATCGCATCGCCGAGGCCCAGCGCCTCAAGATCAGACTTCACCTCGAAATCGCGTCCAATCACCACCGCTTGGCCGAGGCCTTGCCGCTGGTACTGAACAGCAGCGCGAAGCACGCGGGGATCGTCACCTTCTGCAAAGATCATACGCGCTTGCGCGGCCCGCGCGCGGTCGTTGATGCCCGAGAGGATCGAGGCCGTCGGATCCATGCGCGCCTTCAGCTTGAGCTCATAGGCTTCCATGTCGACGAGCGGTCGCCGCGCGACGCCGGTGTCCATGCCTGCCTTCGCCACGGCGGGCGGAACACGGTGGATCAGGCGCGGATCAAAGGGCGTCGGGATGATGTAGTCGCGCCCGAAAGAGAGCTCCCTCCCGTAGGCCATGCCCACCTCGTCCGGCACATCTTCGCGGGCGAGCTCGGCCAGCGCTCGGGCGCAGGCGATCTTCATCTCGTCGTTGATGGCGCGGGCGTGGATGTCGAGGGCGCCGCGGAAGAGGTAGGGGAACCCAAGCACGTTGTTGACCTGGTTCGGATAGTCGCTGCGTCCGGTGGCCACGATGGCATCAGGCCGAATGGCCTGCGCCTCTTCTGGCGTGATCTCCGGATCAGGGTTCGCCATGGCAAAGATAACGGGATCGGGCGCCATGCTTTCGACCATCGCAGGCGTCACTGCACCTTTGACGGACACGCCGAGGAAGACATCCGCCCCTTCCATCGCGTCCTTGAGCGACCGGAGGTCCGTTTTGACTGCATGCGCCGATTTCCACTGGTTCATCCCCTCGGTGCGACCCTGATAGATCACGCCTTTGGTGTCACAGCAGATGCAGTTTTCGTGCTTCGCGCCCATCGACTTCAGAAGCTCGATACAAGCGATGCCCGCCGCACCCGCGCCGTTGAGCACGATCTTCACGTCCTCGATCTTCTTGCCGCTGAGATGCAGCGCGTTCAGGAGGCCTGCCGCACAGATCACCGCCGTCCCGTGCTGGTCATCGTGGAAGACAGGGATATCCATCTCTTCCTTGAGCGTTTGCTCGATGATGAAACACTCCGGCGCCTTGATGTCCTCAAGGTTGATGCCCCCGAACGACGGTCCCATCAGTTTGACCGCATTCACGAAGGCATCCACGTCTTCGGTGTCGAGCTCCAGATCGATGGAGTTCACATCCGCGAAGCGTTTGAAGAGGACAGACTTCCCTTCCATCACTGGCTTCGAGCCCAACGCGCCAAGGTTGCCGAGGCCCAGAACCGCCGTCCCGTTGGAGATCACCGCAACGAGGTTGCCCTTGTTGGTGTAATCATACGCCGTCTCCGGATTGTCCGCGATGGCGAGGCAGGGATGCGCGACGCCGGGGCTATACGCCAGCGACAGGTCGCGCTGCGTGGCCATGGGAACCGTCGCCTGGATCTCGAACTTGCCCGGCGTGGGCTCCATGTGAAACGCGAGTGCGTCTTCCTCTGTGACCTTGGTTTTGGCCATGCCGTCCTCCCTGATGGTCGCGACTGAATATCGGGCGTTTCAGGGCGCTTCAACAAAAGCTGCTCTGGCAGCCCGATGTTAGCGACGATACTGTGCGTCACGGGGGGCGCGAGATGAGCAGCAAAGCCGCAGTGACGCCAATGATGGCGCAATATCTGGAGATTAAGGCGGAGTATCCTGATGCTCTGCTCTTCTACCGGATGGGCGATTTCTATGAGCTCTTTTTCGATGACGCGGTCGCGGCGGCGGCGGCGCTCGATATTGCGCTGACGAAACGCGGGAAACATCTGGGCGAAGACATCGCCATGTGTGGCGTACCGGTGCACGCAGCCGAGGGGTATTTGCTGACGCTGATCCGCAAAGGTTTCCGCGTGGCGGTGGGTGAACAGTTGGAGAGCCCGGAAGAAGCCAAGAAGCGTGGATACAAAGCCGTCGTGAAGCGGGGCGTGGTGCGTCTGGTAACGCCCGGCACGCTGACCGAGGACACGTTGCTTGAAGCGCGGCGCAACAACTTCCTCTGCGCTTACGCCCTGGTACGAGATGAAGGCGCTTTGGCATGGGCGGATGTGTCGACGGGGGAGCTGCGTGTTTCTCCCTGCCCCCGCGTGAAACTGGGGCCAGAACTGGCGCGTTTGGCGCCGGCAGAAGTGCTACTGAGTGAAGCGACTTACGGTGAGTTAGAGCCTGTTGTGAGCGAAATCGGCGCTGCCGCAACCGAGATGGTGCGCGGGGCTTTTGATAGCGATCAGGCAGCTCAGTTGGGCAAGCGTATCTTTGGTGTCGCGTCGCTCGATGTCTTTGCGCCGTTCAGCCGGGCCGAGACCGGGGCGCTTGGAGCGTTGTTGAATTACTTGGAGCTGACACAGAAAGGGAAGCTGCCTCTGCTGCGCCCACCGGTGCGGGAGCTTCAGCGCGGCACAGTGGAAATCGATGCCGCCACCCGACGGAACCTGGAGCTGACGCGGTCGCTTTCAGGTGAGAAATCGGGGACGCTGCTTTCGGTGATCGATCGCACGGTCACTGCCTGTGGCGCACGCTTGTTGGAACGTCGCTTGTCGGCGCCGTCGCGCGATCTCGATGTGATCCGCCAGCGGCAGGACGAGACGGCGACGCTCTTTGACCACGGGATGCTGCGTGAAGACTTGCGCGCGGCGCTGCGGGATTATCCGGATCTTGATCGAGCGTTGTCGCGCCTGGCGCTCGAACGCGGTGGACCGCGTGATCTGGGTATGATCGGACGAGCAGTTGCAGTGGCGGAGCGTGTTGCAGGTCTCTTGCAGGGTGCATTAGCTGACTACGCGCCTGCGCTGACGGCTTTGGGCGATTTGGCGACCCTTTTAGACGATGCGCTGGTCGCGGAACCGCCGCTCCTTGCTCGAGACGGTGGGTTTGTCGCCACGGGGTATTCGGAGGACCTCGACGAGCTCCGCAAGCTTCGCGACGAAGGGCGCGGCGTCATCGCGGGCATGCAGGCGACCTATGCAGAACTCGCAGGCGTCACGACTCTTAAGATCAAGCACAACAACGTGCTGGGCTACTTCATCGAGACGACCGCAACCCACGCGGAGAAGATGCTGGGCGCACCGCTGTCGGAAACCTTCATTCACCGCCAAACCACTGCAAATGCCGTACGTTTCACGACGGTGGAACTCTCAGAACTTGAAACGAAAATCTTGAGTGCTGGCGCGGATGCCACCGCAATCGAATTGAGCGTTTTTGGCAAACTTAGAAACGAAATCCTTGCTCAGGCGGAGGCGCTGGGTGCGCTGTCAGACGCCGTGGCCGCGATTGATGTGGCGGCATCTCAGGCTGATCTTGCAGCACGTTCCGGATGGACACGCCCGGAGCTGACCGAGGGCCGAGAATTCGAGATCGAAGGCGGGCGCCACCCCGTGGTTGAGGCCGCACTGGATGCTTCGGGCGAACCGTTCGTCGCCAATGATTGCCACCTCGATGAAACGCGGATGTGGCTGATTACCGGGCCGAACATGGCCGGTAAATCTACGTTCCTGCGCCAGAACGCCTTGATCGCGGTGCTCGCGCAGATGGGCGGGTTTGTCCCTTCGCGGAGCGCGAAGCTCGGCCTTGTGAGTCAAGTCTTCAGCCGTGTCGGCGCCTCCGACGATCTGGCACGGGGCCGGTCGACCTTCATGGTTGAAATGGTGGAAACCGCCGCGATCCTGAACCAGGCAGATGACCGGGCGCTGGTGATCCTCGATGAAATCGGGCGCGGGACGAGCACCTATGACGGTCTTTCAATCGCTTGGGCCTCGCTTGAGCATCTGCACGATGTGAACGGCTGCCGGGCCCTCTTTGCCACGCATTATCACGAGATGACGGACCTTTAGGCGAAACTTGATCACGTGGACAACGCCACAGTGGCGGTGAAAGAGCATGAGTGAGAGTTGATTTTTCTTCATGAAGTGCGCCTAGG
>JBCBFV010000234.1:0-3954 GCA_038527425.1 Pseudomonadota bacterium | reverse complement strand
CCGCTGATCTCCGCACAACACTTGGGGATTGATGAGGATTCCGGCGAGGTCTTCGCGCCTGGCAAACTTGAAGCTCTCGACATCCCAGTAACGCTTATCCGTGGAGGGAAGAGCGAGCCTTCGGTGGCAGCGATCCATCGCGTCCTGCTGTCTTTGCTCCCTTCCGCGCGTGAGCATGTGATCGAAGATGCGGGCCACATGTCCCCCATGACCCATCCTTCTGAAGTCGCGCGCCTTATCGAGGGCGCGTGAAGATTGGGAAGCTCAAAAGAATGAGGAAGTAGAGCCCCGTAAAGACGCGGCTTGCCCCGCCAAACGGCGGCTCAAACGGGGTGGCCCCAAGTATCGTCAGCGCGCAGAACGTGGCCATGAGGCTCGGAACAAGCCAGCGCGCGCCGCGCCTCTTCCAGAAGGGCTGGGGCGGCCCACGATCGAGCCATGGCAGCGCGGCGAGGAGTGCGATCGAAAGTCCCATGGCGATCACGCCACCCGACTTGCTGGGGACAGCACGCAGGATGGCATAGGGCACAAGATACTGAGTTTCTGGGACGATGAATGCTGGCGTTCTAAGCGGATTGTCAGGTGTGAACTGTACCTGCACGATCTGTGGTGTCGCCTGTTGAGCAAGTTCGATGGGGCGCATCAAACCCGGTTTCGCTTGAGTTTGCACCAGAACGACGACGGCAACAGCCGCGAGAAACGCAAGGGTGCCCGTGCGCGTGTACGTCGCACCGAGGCCGCGCAGATGGACGAATAACAGCGCAGGAGCCGCGAGTGGCAGGAGCGGAAGGGCCGTGTAGATCCAATCCGGCATCCTGCTGAACGGCACCAGCGATCCCAAAAAGTAAAACGGAATGGGCGTTGCCCAGAGGACAATCAGAAGAGCCCAGTACCACCAGTGTCTGAGATAGGCGCCGAAAATGAGCGCTAGCGGGCCGAGCAGAAAGACCCAGGGCTCCGTCTCTGCTACCGCACGTCGAAGAACCCCGCCCAAAAGGTGATTTGGCTGAATGAAAGCAGCTATCGCGTAGAAGAGTAGGCTTCCTGCGAGGACCGCGAGGATGCCGTGGGTAATAAGTGCGTATGCCCTCTGGTGCGTCATGAGATCAGTTCGAGAAAGCGATCCGTGTTCTCGTCCGTCGCTGACCAATCGACCACAAAGCGGGCGATGATAGGCTCGTCCGGGTCGCCCGCCTCCGTATCAGCGAAGCTGTAGAACTGAGCGCCCTGGGCGTGCGCATGGACGTGGAGGCGTCGCGGCATGCGGCAGAACATGAGGTTTGAGGCAGGCTCGTGCACAAACTCGACTTGGGGCAGGGTGCGCAGCCCGTCGATCAGGCGGTTCGCGGCGGCGTTGGCCTGCTCTGCGAGTTCCAGCCAGAGGCCGTCAGCATAGACCGCCATCTGCGCCGACAGCACGCGGTGCTTTGAGAACAAATGCCCGCCGCGCATGCGCTGACGCTCGAAGGTTTCGGCATAGGTGGGGTCAAAGAAGATCACCGCCTCGACGCTCATACATCCGTTCTTGGTGCCGCCGAAGGTGACGGCGTCGATACCGCGTTTACACGACATCTCCGCTGCTGTGCAACCGAGGGCAGCGCAGGCGTTGGCGAAGCGCGCGCCGTCGAGGTGTACGGGCATTCCGACGGCTTTCGCTTCAGCCACCAGCGCGTCGATCTCGGCCAAGGTGTAGACTGTGCCCGCCTCGGTCACATTCGTGATCGTGAGGGGGCCTCGCGCGGGGGTGTGGATGTCTCCGGGTGCATACTTCTCGATCGCACTCCGCAGAGCCTCCGGCGCCATCTTGCCCGAGGCGCCCGAGACCGCCGCGAAAGAGGCCCCGCCTGCGAAGAACGTCGGTCCATGGCTCTCGTCGATGAGGACATGCGCCATCTCGTGGCAGAAGATGGCCGCCCAAGGCGCGGTCATGGCCCCCAGAGCCATGGAGTTTGCACCCGTGCCCGTCGATGCGAAGTAAACCAGAGCTTCCGGCGCCTCAAAGGTCTCGCGGATCTGGGCCACGGCCTCCTCATTCCAGGGGTCATTTCCGTAGGGCATCGCGTAGCCTTCGGAGGCACGCATCACGGCTTCGAGGATCTTTGGATGGGTGGGGCCGGTGTTGTCTGACGCGAAGTGCATTATTCCTCTCCCACGATGTAGTCTTCCCACTCTTCCTCGGGCACCTCGAACTCGGGCACTGTCCAGCCGCGCACGCTGACGCCTGCTTCGTGCACCGATTCCGGATCACCGGTGATGAGCGGGTGCCAATTCGGAAGCTTCTTGCCCTCGTGCAGGCGCTTATAGGCGCAGGATTTCGGCAGCCAGTAGGCATGCATGGGGATTGTGGCGGGCGTCATGCGGATGCATTCGGGCACGAAGTGATGCCGTATCGGGTATTGGGAGCACTGACAGCTCTCGTTATCCAGGAGCCGGCACGCCACGCGGGTCAGCGCGACCTCGCCCGTATCAGGGTCCTCAAGCTTGTTGAGGCAGCATTTTCCGCAGCCGTCACAGAGCGCTTCCCACTCCTGATCGGTCATCTTCTCGAGGGGGATGGTTTCCCAGAACTTCTCGCGCATCACAGCGCCTTAAGGGTCGTCCGGGCGCGGTCGCAGTCGGCGCCCATCTGCGCGATGAGGGCGTCGAGGCCGTCGAACTTCTGCTCCCCGCGGAGATAGTCGACAAGGCCCACCGAGAGTGTCGCGCCGTAGAGATCACCTTTGAAGTCAAAGAGATAGGTCTCGCAGTTGGCAGCGTTGTCGCCAAACATCGGGCGCACCCCAATGGAAGAGGCGCCGTGGTAGCTGCCTGCGTGGGGGCCATCCAGCACGTCCACGAGGACGGCGTAGACGCCGTAGGCCGGGTGGTGCAGGGAACCGAGCGACATGTTCGCGGTGGGGTAGCCCAATTCGCGGCCGCGCGCATCGCCGTGGATTACCGGGCCCTCGACGCGGTGCCAATGGCCCAGCATCTTGGCTGCATCGCGGGGGCGCGCGTCGGACAAAGCTCGGCGGATATTGGTGGAGGACACCTCGGTCTCCCCGGTGCTCACCATGTTGGCGATGGTCACCTCGATCCCGTGCGTCGCGGCGAGCGTCTTGAGCGCTTCGGCGTCGCCCGCACGGTTGGCGCCAAAGCAGAAATCAGCGCCGACGACGACGTGGCGGGCGCCAAGTGTGTGCGCGATCACGTCGGCCACGAAGTCTTCCGGAGACAGGGCGGCGAGATCTGCGTCGAAAGGCACCTCGTAGAGCCGCTGAACGCCCAGCTTTTCGAGCCGGTTCGCCTTGGCATCTGCGTTCATCAGGCGAAACGGCGTGGCCGTGCCTTTCTGTGCCGAGAAATAAGTGCGCGGGTGCGGCTCGAACGTCATGATGCCGAGGGGCAGATCATCACGACGTGCCAGATCGATCACCGCCTGATGCCCCAAATGCACGCCATCGAAATTACCGATGGCGATGGAGGCGCCTTTAGCCGCCTCGGGGATTTCAGTCAGGGTGGTGAGCCGCTCCATATCGCGCGACGTAACGCGCGGCGGCGGGCGGGGCAAGGGCAGCGCGGCGTCAGTCGAACTTGCGCGACGGTGCGAGCACGGTTGCTTCGCCCTTGAGGACCTTTTTGCCGTCCACTTCGCAATGCGTGTCCATGGTCACACGGCGCTTGGCGTAGTCGATTGCCGTCACTTCTACCTCGGCGCGCACGAGGTCGCCGGGGCGCACCGGTGCGAGGAACTTCAGCGATTGACCAAGGTAGACGGTACCGTGACCGGGCAGCTGTTCACCGATGACGGCGCTGATCAGGCCTGCGGTCAGCATCCCGTGGGCAATACGGCCCTCAAAGATCGTGTCTTGCGCATAATCGTCGTCGAGATGGACGGGGTTGTGATCGGTGGACACCGTCGCAAACATCTCAATATCCGCGTCGGTTACGACCTTAGAAACATGGCGCTTCATG
>JBCBFV010000233.1:0-3997 GCA_038527425.1 Pseudomonadota bacterium | reverse complement strand
GAGGTGTTCATGGGGTACCTGTCGGACGACACGGACCCGCGCATGCGCGAGATCATGGGATCGCTGGTCAAACACCTGCACGGCTTCGCCAAGGAGGTGGGGCTGACCCACAAAGAATGGCGCGCGGGCATCGCCTTCATGGAGGGGTGCGCGGCTATTGAGAGCGAGGATCGCCATGAGTTCGTGCTGGCCTCCGACGTGCTGGGGCTGTCGTCGCTCGTGGACATGATCAACTCCAACGCGGAGGCGACGTCGTCCTCGGTGCTGGGGCCGTTCCATGTGTCCGGCGCGCCGCCTCTGGAGGTCGGCGGTGACATGAAGCGCCACTACGGCGGGCCGATCCTTCTGGCCGAGGGCGTGATCAAAAGCACGGACGGCACGCCCATTGCGGGCGCTCAGATCGACATCTGGCAGACCGCGCCCAACGGGCTTTATGCGAGCCAGGATGAGGAGCAGGACACCTACTCCTTCCACGGGTTGATGACGGTGGGCGACGACGGGCGCTATGCCTTCACGACGGTGAAGCCGGTGGAATATACCGTGCCGTCAGATGGGCCAGTGGGTGATATCCTGCGGGCCTGCGGGCGTCATCCCTGGCGGCCGTCGCACCTGCACTACATCGTCACTGCGCCCGGCTTTAAACCGCTCGTCACCGAGGTCTTCCCCGATGATGACCCCTACCTCGATCAGGACACGGTCTTTGGCGTGCGCAACGATCTGGTGATGCACTATGATGAGCGTCCGGCGGAGGCTTTCCCGGAGGGGATGGCGCTGTCTGGAAAGGTCAACGAGCCGTTCCTTCACGTCGCGTTCGACGTGACGCTCGCCCCCGAAGACTAAAGCCTAGCCTGCGGCCACGGCCTCCCGCGCGTCGGCGGCGGTGCCGTATTGCGGCAGGTCGGCGGCTGTCTTGCCGTGGGCGGCCATGAGCGTATCGCGCACGAAGGCAATATGGGCCGTTTCCTCAATGATCTCCGCGAGATACTGCGCCTTCATGAGCGTTGATCCCACGCCGATCGTACCGTGGTTGGCAAGGACGGCGGCGACCACTTTGGGATCGCGGAAGACCGGGCTGATCTCGACCTCGGTCTGCGGGCCACCGGCGGCAGAGAGCGGGATAAGCGGCATGCGCCCGATCTTCTCGATGGTTTGGACGGTCAGGCAGGGGATCTCCAGCCCCGCGCTGGCGTAGCCTGTGGCCCAAGGGGAATGGCAGTGCACTACGGCGCGAATGTCCGAGCGCACGCGGTAGAGATCGAGGTGGAAACCGAGGTCTTTCGACGGCTTATGCTCCGACGGCTCGATCGTGCCATCAAGATGCACGACCTGCAGGTTATCGCGCGTGCATTCGGCAAAACCTACGCCCGACGGCTTGATCACGATGGCATCCGCGGAATCGAGGCGCACGGAGAGGTTCCCACCCGCATTCGTCTGAAGCCCCACATCAAAGCACCGCCGCGCGGTGGCGATCAGCGCGTCCTTTTTGGCATCGAGATCGGGATAGCTAGGCATGAGCGTGGGCTTTCGAGAAAGTTTGCGGAAGCGCCGCAGCGATGGCTTCGGTCACTACGGGGTCAAAAAGATGAGCGTCGAGGACTTGCAGATCGACGCGGTCGCTGAGCACGCCTTTCACGGCGGTCAGGAAAACTTGGCGCAGCTCCGGGTCCTCGATGGCGCCGCCAGGGCGGTCGTGATGCGAGAAACCGCCCATGGGCACGATGAGGGTCTGCGGCGCGGTGAGCTTGTTGAGGCAATGGCCAAGCTCTGTCGCCACCTCGAACATCTCGCCCGTGCTGAGTTTGGCATGGGTGAACATGCCGCTGTGCTCGTAATGGGGCCGCTTGAGGTAGTGCTGGGGCATGAGGGATTTCTGGCCGAGGCCTACGAAATTCATCGCACCGGGTAGCGTCACGCGTGGCACGTCGGGCGCCGCGGAGAAGCGGCGCGGCATGTCCACATGGGCGCCGTTCACCATGATGCGCGTCATCTCGTGCGGGGTCAGATCGACGATCGTGTGAAAGGCGCCGCGGTCGGCAAAACGCGCGAAAGCCGCGCCGCCATAGCCGTTGGCGTGAAAGACGGTGGCCTCGTGCCCATGGGCCCGGACCTTCTCGACGAGCGGCGTAACCGCCCCTTCCGTGGCGCCCAGCGCGGTGATCGCCACAGAGGGCTTGGCAACACAGGCGGCGGCCTTGCGGCGCGTGGCGCAGAGGCCTGCGGTCATGGCGGCGGCATTTTCGAGCACTTCGCGGAGTGTCGCGTTGAGCCCGCACATGTCCATGAGCGTGGGCACAAGTACGATGGAGTTGTCGGCAATGGCCACGCGCGGATCAAAGGGCAGCGTGGTGATCAAAAGCTTCGGGAACGTGATGGGGAGCGAGCGCATGGCGCGCAAGATGATCTCCCCTCCCGTGCCGCCGCCGAGGCCTACGACTGCGTGGGCAGGCTGCTCCAGCGCTTTGGCGAGACCTTCGATCGCTTTGTCGACGGCGCGATCCATGGCTTGCAGCTTGCCTTCGCCGGACAGCACCGCGCCCTCGGTCAGAAGGGAGATATCGAAGGCCGACCAGGAGACGCCGTGGAAATCCAGACGCTCCTCGAAGTAGCGCAGCTCCTCCTCCTTGGTGGCGAAGGTGGCTAAGAGCAGCACATGGGCATTGCCATCTGCGGGCTTGGGCGCTTCGCCGGGAGTGAGCCGCGGCGTCTTCATCCTTTCACGGCACCTGCGGTCATGCCGGTGATGATCTGACGCGAGGCAAAGAGCGTGAAGATGATGGGCGGGATCGCCAGTAGCATCCCGGTGGCCATGATGACCCCCCATTCGACGTTGAATTCGCTCATGTTGTTCACAATCAAGATCGGCACGGTGCGAGTATCGCGGTCAGACAGCGCCGAGGCGAGAAGATATTCGTTCCAAGCGATGCGGAAGGTGAAGATCGCCGCCGCCGCGAGGCCCGGTTTGATGAGTGGGAGCACCACCAGGAAGAAGACCTGGAAGGGCCCTGCCCCATCCACACGCGCGGCCTCCTCAAGGGAGCGCGGGACCTGGACGATGAAGCTCTGCAAGATCCAGATCACGAAGGGCAGGTTCATGGCCACGTAGATCAGGATGATGCCGCCATGGGTGCCTGCGAGGCAGCTTTCGCCGCCACGGCCAAAGAAGCTCTCAGGCAAGAACATGCCCGCAAAGCCGTCGTCGCGGATGCAGAAGTTGTTGTTCCAGAGGCCGAAGACCGGCACGAGCAGCACCGCCGGGGGCACCATGCGCACCATGAGCGTGGTGAAGGACACCGTATCGCGCCCCATGAAATTAAACCGCACCAACGCGTAGGCGGCCATACAGCCGATCACCAGCGTCAGCGCGGTCGAGATCAGCGCGATGATGAGCGAGTTGATGAACGCCCCGCCGAACTTCAGGGAGCAGAAGTCGAGGTGGTCGGGTTCGTACCAGAGCAAATCGCAAAGCGCGGTCTCATAGTTCTGGATCGTGGGCAGAAAGATCAGCCCTGTGGTGCCGCCGATGATGTCCACGTCGAGCTTGAAGCTGTTGATGAACATCAGGAAGATCGGGCCCACCGCCATGAAGATCAGGGCGACGAGGAGGGCGTAGAAGGCCGGATTGGCGCGCTCTTGCATCTTATTCGTCCTCTTGGATCTGCCGGGCGAGGCGCTTGGCGCGCGCTTCTTGCAGGCGGGTCAGGGTGAACATCCCGATGGTGAAGAGCAAAAGCAGGATGAGCAGGTAATTCGACATGGCCGCCGCTGTGCCGAGCTCTCGGAACTCGGTCGCGGTGCGCGAGATACGGAGCGCCACGATCTCGGTAGAAAGCCCCGGGCCGCCTTCGGTCATGACGAGGATCACCTCGAGCACTTTGAAGGCATCGATCAGTCGCAGGAGCGCGGTGACAACAAGGACAGGCATCATGAGCGGCAGCTTGATGTGGATGATCTGCTGCCAGGCGGTGGCGCCGTCGATGCGGGCCGCTTCCAGCGCGCT
>JBCBFV010000232.1:0-4002 GCA_038527425.1 Pseudomonadota bacterium | reverse complement strand
GGCGGAGGCCTACGGCCTCTGGCGCGACACGATCGAGGCCGCGCCTGAGAAGATGTATCAGGAAATCCTCGAGCGCTTTCGGTGGGGTAAGAACTTCTCCGGCCCTGACTATGTGGCCGCATGGGCCAAGCTCGACGCGCTGCGGGAACGCTATTACGCGCTGACGGCGGGCTATGATGCGGTGATCATGCCGTCCTCGCCCATCACCCCGCCCGAGATCGCGCGGCTTGAGGCAGATCACGACTATTACGTCACGCGCAACCTGTTGGCGTTGCGCAATACGCGGGTGGGCAACCTCATGGGCTCCGCCTCGCTGACGATCCCGACGGGTGAGCCGTCTTGCGGCTTTATGATGGTCACGCCGCCAAACAGCGAAGAACGACTCCTGAGGCTCGGCGCGGCGGTGGAACAGGCGCTGGCGTAGCGCCCCGCCTGTGCAATGATGCAACAGCACACTTTAGGATGTAGACGCCGGAGTCCCCGGTAAGCTACACTGCCTGAAAAGGGGCAAAAGACCCCAACAGAGGCAGTAGAGTAATGACCCCAGAGCGGTTTAAGACCCTCCCGGATGCGACGTGGCCGCGTTTGCGTGGCCTATTGGATGTGTTCCCCGCTGGCGGAACGCCGGTCAACATGACCATTGGCGAACCCAAGCACCCCTTTCCCGATTGGCTGCCTGCACTGCTGGACCAGCACGCTGCTGGTTATGGGCAATACCCAGACAACAACGGCCTGCCCGAGCTGCGGGAGGCCATCAGCGCCTGGATCGCGCGGCGCTATGGCGTTGAAACGGACCCCGATACGCAGGTCATGGCTCTGAATGGGACGCGCGAAGGCCTCTTCAACGCGGCTATTGCCTTGTCGCCGGATGAGAAGAGCGGGAAGCCCGCCGTCCTGCTGCCGAACCCGTTTTACCCGGTCTATGGCGTGGCAGCCCTAACCGTGGGCGCGGACCCGATCTTTGTGCCCGCAACGGAAGAGACGGGGCACCTGCCCGACTATGCGGCGCTGCCCGAGGACGTTCTGAACCGCACCACGGTGGCTTACGTCTGTTCGCCTGCGAACCCGCAGGGCAGCGTGGCCAAGGAAGATTACTGGAAAGACCTCCTCGACCTGGCAGAACGCTACGATTTCCGCATTTTCGCGGACGAATGCTATTCCGAGATTTACCGCGAGGCACCACCCCCCGGCGGGATCGAGATGGCCGCCAAGTTCGGCGCGGACCCGGAGCGAGTGACGATCTTCCATTCGCTCTCTAAACGCTCCAACCTGCCCGGCCTGCGGTCTGGCTTTGTGGCGGGCGGGCCGAAATCCATGTTCGAAATCAAGCGGTTGCGCGGCATGGCAGGCGCGCCGATGCCCAATCCGGTGCAAAAAGTATCGGCCGCCGTCTGGGCCGACGAGGAGCATGTGATCCTCAACCGTCGCCAATATTCTGACAAATTTCAGCAATCTGACCACATTTTTGCCGAGATTGAGGGGTACCAAAGCCCCGAAGCTGGTTTCTTCCTCTGGCTCAAAGTGGGCGACGGCGAGCAGTTCGCCCTCGACCTTTGGAAAGAGACCGGCGTGCGCACCCTTCCGGGGGCGTATTTGAGCAGGGACGTACACGGGAAAAATCCCGGTGCCGAATATATCCGGGTGGCCTTGGTCGCCCCAATGAATGAGATGGTCCGCGGGCTTACGACCTTGCGTGATTTCCTCAAGAATAACGAAGGGCGAGGCTGAATGGCATACCAGACACACGGGCGCGAACCCCTCCTGGACCAAAACATGCAGGAAGCGCTGGAGCGTCGCGGGCGAGAACTGATTGGTCTCGCTCTGATCGTGCTTGGCGTATTGGCGGCGATGGCGATCATCTCTTACTCGCCGGACGATCCTAACTGGATGGTGGCGACGGACGCGCCTGTTCAAAACTGGCTTGGCCGCGCAGGTGCCACGATTGCAGCGCCTCTCTTCATGATTGTGGGTTGGGGCGCGATTGGCCTTGGCGTGATCCTGATGGCCTGGGGCGCGCGCTTTGCCCTCGATCTCGGCCGTGACCGCGCGTTTTCGCGCCTGATTTTCGCGCCGATCGCGATTGCTTTGGCGTCTGTCTATGGTGCGACGCTCGCGCCGCCCGCTGACTGGGGCCATAGCTTTGGCCTCGGCGGGCTTTTCGGCGACACGGTTCTACTGGTCATCCTTCAGGTCATCCCGGGCACTGCGGCCCTGGGCGCAAAGCTCATCTCCTTCATCGCTGGCATGGCGATCCTTGGCCTTGGCGCCTTCGTTCTGGGTTTCACCTGGGCCGAGCTTTACCGCATCGCGCGTTGGCTAATCGTGGGCCTCGTGCTGCTCTATGCGATGGTCATGAAGGGCCTCGGCAACGGCGCGCGCATGGGCGCAAACGCCTCCCAAAAGGCCGCGCTGGCCTACCAGGCACGCAAGGCAGCCAAGCTTGAAGAAGAAGCCGCCAACGAAGAACTTTGGGCGCAGCACATGGCCAGCGTCGCGCAAGAAGACGCTGAAGAGCGCCTGCGCGTGGCTCAGGTGATCCGTGCGAACCTCGCCGCTGAACAAGGCGCCGTTGTGCAGGAACCTGCCCCCGTTGAGGTGGAAACTGAGGAGAAGAAGGGCCTGCGTTCCCTGATGCCCAGCTTCACCAAGCGCGACATTCCTGAGCCCGAGCTGGTGGCCCCTGCCCCGCTTGAGGCAGATGTTCCGGCAACCTCCGAGGACCGTGTTCGTTCCAAAATCGCCAAGGCGATCAAGTCGCGCGGTCGCGCCGATGAAGGCGCACAGCTGATCCGTCAGGAGCCGCAGCTTACTCGCACGGCCCCCGAGCTTCCGCCCGAGCCGCCCATGAGCGCTGCCGCCCTCGATCTCGGCGCGAGCTATGCCGACGACGAAGCGCTCGAGCTGGAAGCGGCCTATGGCGCCCAGCAAGTGACGCCGCTCAACAACGTCTTCGCCGAGGATGAAGACGAGCTCGTCGATACGGCGCCTTACGTGGCCCCGGTCCCCGTGAGCGAACCCAAGAAGATCGTCCAGCACGCGCCCAAGAAGGCCATCCGTCCTTCAACGCGTGCGCAGGCCGAAGCCCAACCCACGCTGGCCTTCGAGGACAAGCGTCCCGCCTACGAGCATCCGCCGCTGTCTCTGCTGATGAACCCCGATCAGGTGCAGCGTCATCACCTCTCCGACGAGGCGCTCGAAGAGAACGCGCGCATGCTCGAGAACGTGCTCGATGACTACGGCGTCAAAGGCGACATCGTCAGCGTGCGCCCTGGCCCTGTCGTGACGATGTACGAGCTGGAGCCCGCACCGGGCCTCAAAGCTTCCCGCGTGATCGGCCTGTCAGACGATATCGCGCGCTCCATGTCGGCCCTGTCGGCCCGTGTGAGCACGGTGCCTGGCCGCTCGGTCATCGGTATCGAACTTCCGAACGAGAACCGCGAGATGGTCGCCCTGCGCGAGATCCTATCGGGTCGCGATTTCGGCGACACGAACATGCGCCTGCCGCTGGCCTTGGGTAAGGATATCGGCGGTGATCCGATTGTCGCCAACCTCGCCAAGATGCCCCACCTGCTGATCGCGGGTACCACGGGCTCCGGTAAGTCGGTGGCCATCAACACGATGATCCTGAGCCTCCTCTACAAGCTGACGCCTGAGGAGTGCCGCCTGATCATGATCGACCCGAAGATGCTGGAACTCAGCGTCTATGACGGCATCCCCCACCTCCTGTCGCCTGTGGTGACGGACCCCAAGAAGGCCGTCGTGGCCCTCAAGTGGGTCGTGGGCGAGATGGAAGATCGCTATCGCAAGATGTCCAAGATGGGCGTGCGCAACATCGAAGGCCACAATAGCCGCGTCGCCGACGCGCTGGCCAAGGACGAGATGTTCTCCCGCACGGTTCAGACCGGGTTTGATGAGGAGAGCGGCGAACCGATCTTCGAGACCGAAGAAATGAAGCCGGAAAAGCTGCCCTACATCGTCGTCATCGTCGACGAGATGGCCGAC
>JBCBFV010000231.1:0-4007 GCA_038527425.1 Pseudomonadota bacterium | reverse complement strand
TGCGCACCATGGGCGAGCATGTGGACGTGGACGTGTCCGGCATCCTGCGCCGGGAGCAGACCATCGATGAGGCAGGCGACGCGCTGATCGACATGATCCGCCGCACCGCCAACGGCCGCAACACGGCTGCTGAAGCTCTTGGTCACCGCGAATTCTCGATGACCAAACTCTATCGCAGCGCCTAAGCTGTTGGGGCGGCCCTCGGGCCGCCCTTATACTATCTGAATGACAGACACCGTTTCCCTTTCGCTTTCTGATGCCACGACCCTCCTGACGGAGGCATTCACTGCCTTGGGCGTGCCAAGCCCTGCTGCGGCATCCGTGGCAGGCGCGCTCGTTGCTGCTGAGGCAGAAGGTCAGAACGGTCACGGGTTCTCGCGCCTCGCGGATTACGCGGCGCAGGCTGAAAGCGGGAAGGTGAAGGCGGCGGCGACGCCTGTTCTCACCAAACGCGGCCCGGCGGCGCTTCATGTCGATGCGGGTTTGGGCTTTGCTTACCCGGCGCTGGACGCTGCTTTTGAGGCGGGCGTACCCCTCGCCAAGGAGATGGGCATCGCTGTCCTGACCATTGGCAATTCACACCATTGCGGCGCGCTTTCGCTGCAGGTGGAGCGCTATGCGGAGGCAGGCCTCATCGCGATCATGGTCGCTAATGCGCCCAAAGCCATCGCCCCGTGGGGCGCGAAAGAGCCGCTCTACGGCACCAATCCAATTGCATTCGCCACGCCCACGTCAGGCGCGCCTCTGGTCGTTGATCTTTCGCTGTCCAAAGTGGCGCGCGGCAAGGTCATGGCGGCCAAGAAAGCCGGGCGGGATATCCCGGCAGGCTGGGCTCTGGACGCCGATGGCAACGCTACGACAGATGCAGAAGCGGCGCTCGCAGGCACCATGGTTCCCATTGGGGAGGCGAAGGGCACAGCTCTTGCGCTGATGGTCGAGCTTCTGGCAGCGGCGCTCACCGGATCGGCCTTCAGCGCCGAGGCGGGATCGTTCTTTACCGCCGACGGGCAGGCCCCGCGCGTGGGCCAAACACTTATCGTTATCGATCCGGGCGCCCGGATCGACTATACAGACCGTGTTCAAGGACTTTTGGACACCATCGCCCATATGGAAGGCGCCCGCCTTCCGGGCACCCGGCGCCGCGCCGCCATCGAAGCCGCACGCACGACCGGACTGAACGTTCCCGCGATCTTCGTTGAGCAAGCCCGCGCGCTGGCGGGTAAGAACTGACAAGGAGACACCTCATGTATTCATCCATTCTCATCCCGGTCGCGCTCGACCATGAGGAGCTTGTCGGAAAGAAGATCGACGCCGCTCGCAAGGTGATGAACCCCGGTGGGAAGATCACGCTGGTGACTGTGCTCGAACAGATCCCCGGCTTCGCGGCTGAGTTCGTGACCGTGAAGTCCGAGAACCACCTGACCGCGCGGGTTTCAGAGCGTCTGGATGCTTTGGCCGCTGGGGCAGACGACATCGAATGCCACGTCACCGAGGGTAAGCCCGGCGTCCGCATCAGCGAAGTGGCCGGTGACCTCGGTTCGGACCTCATTATCGTGGGCGCGCACAACCCGTCGGCGATGGATTACTTCCTGGGCTCGACGGCTGCCCGCGTGGCGCGCCGTGCACCGTGTTCGGTACTGATCGTTCGTCCCGGCTCCTAAAAGCCCGGGGCGATCAATCGTCCCACTGAATGTCGTACTTGGTGACGACGGCGCGGATCTGCTCCTCTGAGAGCTGCCGCGCCTCGTAGCCGCGCATGAGGATCGCGAGGCGTGCTGTGTCCTCAAGCTCCTCAATTGCCGTGCAGGCCGCTTCCACATCTTTGCCGCTGACGACCGGCCCGTGATGGGCCAGCATCACCGCGCTGCGCTTACCGGCCAGCCCGCGCACAGCGTCGCCCATGGCGGGATCCCCGGGCACGAAGAAGGGCAGAAGCTTTACCTTCCCGAGCTTCATAATGCCATAGGGCGTGAGCGGCGGCAGAAAGCAATCCTCATCGACATCCGGCATCAGCGAAAGCGCCACAGAGTGGTGGGAGTGCAGGTGCACGACCGCCCCCGCCTGGCTGCGCGTCTCGTAGAAAGCGCTGTGGAGCGGCATCTCCTTGGTGGGCTGATCGCCGGAGAGGAAGTTCCCCTTCTCATCAAAGCGCGACAGGCGGCCCGGATCGAGGCTGCCGAAGGACGACCCGGTCGGCGACACCAGAAGCCCGCCGTCTTCCGTCCGGGCAGAGATGTTGCCGGTGGAGCCATGGGTCAGCCCGCGATTAAACAGGCTCGCTGCTTGGGTGCAGAGCAGTTCGCGTAAGGCGCTTTCTTTCATGATGTCCGAGGTAGTTTGAGGTCAGCGTCCCCTGCATAGACCTTGGCGACGGCGGCGTCATCCTCGGTGCCGAGGCCCATCTTTACCGCCTCCATATACCGCTCCAACGCGACGGAGGTGATGGGCGCGGGAAAGCCCGCTGCTTTTGCGATTTCGAGCACGATGCCCAGATCTTTGGGCCATATGTTGATCTGGCTGTGGGGCGTGTAGTCGCCGTCAACGATGTGGGGCCCGCGGTTCTCCAGCATCCAGGAGGAGCCTGCGCAGTTGGGGATAACCTCCATGAAGGTCTCAGGCTCGATGCCTTGGCTGATGCCGAAGGTCATGGCCTCGGCCATGGTGGCAATGTGCACGCCCGCGAGGAGCTGGTTCACCGCCTTCATTGCAGACCCTGCACCGGGCGCGTCGCCTAAATCGAAGACCTTCTCGGAGATCGTATCAAGCACCGGCTCTGTGGCTGCAAAAGCCTCCGGCGCGCCGGAGGCCATGATCGACAGCTGCCCAGCCGCTGCTTTGATCGACCCGCCGGAGATCGGGGCGTCGAGATAGTTCAGCCCGTGTTCAGCGCAAAGTGCGGCCATATTGCGCGCGAACTCAGGCGGCACGGTCGCGCAGGCGATGACGCTGGCACCTGCCTTCATCTGAGGCGCGAGCGACGTCAGCACGGCCTCGGTCTGCTGAGCGTTCAGCACGACTATGATCGCGGTATCGATCGCGCCTGCGACTTCGTCCAACGTGCCGGGCGCGCCACCCTCAGCGGCGAAGCTCGCCATGGCTTCCGGACGGGTGTCGAAGCCATGGGTCTCCAACCCGCCTCGCAAGCAGGATTGGGCAATGCCCATGCCCATGGAGCCCAGCCCGATGACAGCAACCTTTTGCATGACGTCCCCTTAGATGACCGCTTTTTCGACGAACTTACGGCCCTCGGCCACGCGGGTCACCGCGAAAGGTGACAGGTCGAGCGATTGGTAGTTTCCGTGCATCAGCCACTCTGCCGTGCCACGCCCCATAGTGACGCTCTGCTGTAGGCCGTGGCCGGAGAAGCCGTTGATGAAAGTCATGTTCTCGGCGTCCGGATGGCTGCCGAGAAGGGCGTTGTGATCGAAGGTGTTGTATTCGTAGTGGCCTGCCCATTCGCTGATGATCTTGATCCGTTCGAAGGCCGGAATGCGGTGGGCGATGGCGGGCCAGGCTTTCTCGATCCAAGTGTCGTCGGTCATGGTGAAATCCATGGGATCGACGGCGGGGTCGATTTCGGGCGTGGCGCCGGCGAGGTAGGTCTGCGGGCCGTCTTGGCGGACATGGACGCCTGAGGGGTCGATGGTTAGCGGCAGCTCCCGGTCGAGAGGCTCTTCAGCGGAGAAGATCCACGTGTAGCGTTTGCGGGGCTCCACTGGCAGCTCGATCCCCACCATGGAGGCCACCGTCGCGGCGCGGGGCCCGGCGGCGTTCACCACCTGCCCGCAGGCGATTTCGTCCCCGCTGGCAAGCTCCACCTTGGTGACCCGCTGGCCATCTTTGGTGATGCCCACGGCCTTGTTCGTGCAGTATTCGACACCCCGCTCCCGCGCCAAACGGCGCATCCATTCAAAGAGGGTCCCGCCGTCGAAATACCCCTCGTCGCGCAGATTGATCGTGCCCACGGCGATGTCCTCGAGATTGTAGAACGGGTAGCGCTGGGCGAG
>JBCBFV010000230.1:0-4032 GCA_038527425.1 Pseudomonadota bacterium | reverse complement strand
CACGGCGCTTTTCCAATGGCTCGGCTCCATGAGCCCTGTTAGCCCGTGCCGTCCGCCAGCGCCCGCAGTGCCGTTCTCGCGCCGCCCATCCTGATCGAGGATGACGGACACGTTCAGCCGCGCCATCGGGCGAATATCGGCGTAACGCGCACCGTCGGGGCGAAGAATTTCCACTTCTTGCAAGCTCGCCGCCAAAGACGCCGAGACCTGCACAACGCGTTTGTCGAGGCCGCGCGCATAGGCGTCGATCTCCCGCAGGAGGTCCACTTTCACGGGGAAGGCGGCGTCGCCCATGGGGTCGGTATCGGCATAAAGCTTGCGGTTGGTGTGCACGGGCGCCTCGGCCAGGGTACCGCCACCATCGCCCACGGCGAGGCGTGCCGTGGCTGAGGCGCGGCCAATGGCACCTTCAGAAATCTCGGAGGCATGGGCGTAGCCCGCGGTCTCCCCACGCACGGCGCGAAGGCCGAATCCCTCGGAGGCATTGTAGTTCGATGTGCGAAGTCGCCCGTCATCAAACACCAGCGTCTCGGAGCGGCGCCGCTCAAGGAACAACTCGCCGTCATCAGCGCCATCAGTGGCGGCCTTCAAGAGTCGCAAAGCAGCTTCTTCTTCCAAGTGAGTCTCGAAAGGGCGGAAGGGAGAGTGCGTCATGGTGTCCTCATTCTTCGAAATGCGCCTGAAAAGACGCCCTCAGGGGCTAGCGGTGCGCATTTGACGCGGCAGTCGCGATTGCCCGTCACCATCTCATATGGTTTGAGAACGCGCACAAGCAACGGAATACAATTGCGTGCCGTGGAACACCCACGCCGCAGCGCCACGAGGATAGCCATGGCTCTCAAGAAGCTACTCGCAGCAACCGCTCTGACACTCGCCGCTCCTTTTGCCTATGCGCAATCTGCGCTGGAATCAGGTTTGGGTGAGCTCGACCACATTGGTAAGCCGGAGCAGGCCGGTCTGAACTTCCAGACGGGCGTGACCGAGCTCGCCTCCGACATTCGCTGGCTGGACAACATGCTTCTGGTCATCATCACCGTGATTTCGGTCTTCGTGATGATCCTCTTGGCCATCTGCATCGTGCGCTACAACGCGCGTGCCAACAAAACGCCGGCAACCTTCACGCACAACACGCCCATCGAGATCGCATGGACGGTGGTGCCGATCCTGATCCTCGTCTTTATCGGTGCGTTCTCGCTGCCGGTTCTCTTCAAGCAGCAAGAGATCCCTGAGGGCGACGTGACGATCAAAGTCACGGGCTACCAGTGGTATTGGGGCTACGAGTACGTTGACCACGAAGTTGGCTTTGACAGCTACATGATCGGCGCGCCTGCCACGGGCGGCGACTATCGCCTGAACGACGATGTGCGCGCACAGCTCGCAGATGCGGGCTACACCGAAGACGAATTCCTTCTGGCCACCGACACGGCCGTGGTTGTTCCTGTGAACAAGACCATCGTCATGCAGGTCACCGGCGCTGACGTCATCCACTCCTGGACGATCCCAGCCTTCGGCGTGAAGCAGGACGCCGTTCCTGGCCGCCTGGCTGAGCTTTGGTTCAAAGCTGAGGAAGAGGGCGTTTACTTCGGTCAGTGCTCCGAGCTTTGCGGCTTCGCCCACGCCTACATGCCCATCACCGTCAAAGTGGTGAGCGAAGAGGCCTACGAGGCATGGCTCGCAGCAGCTGTCGACGAATACGGCGGCAACCCTGAAAGCCTGCCGGCCTTCGAGACGGCGATGAACTAAATGTCGGACGCCTCGCTCCATATCCGGTCTGAGGACTATGAACCGAGCTTCGGAGATTTCTTTGCTCTCCTGAAGCCGCGCGTCATGAGCCTTGTGGTGTTCACGGCACTCGTGGGCATCCTGGCGGCGCCTGCGTCGCTGCACTGGGTCGAGGCGTTTGCAGCCCTTCTTTTCATCGCGATCGGGGCAGGGGCCTCGGGTGCGCTGAACATGTGGTGGGACGCTGATATCGACGCTGTGATGCGCCGCACTGCCAAGCGCCCGATCCCCTCGGGCCGCGTGACGGGTGAGAGCGCGCTGAGCATCGGGATCGCGCTGTCGCTTCTTTCCGTGATGATGCTCGGTCTGACGACGAACTGGCTCGCCGCCGGTTTGCTGGCTTTCACCATCTTCTTTTATGCAGTCGTCTATTCGATGTGGCTCAAGCGTTCGACGCCGCAGAACATTGTGATCGGCGGCGCAGCTGGCGCGTTCCCTCCGATGATTGGCTGGGTCGCGGTGACGGGGTCGATCTCCATCGACGCTGTGCTGATGTTCGCGATCATCTTCCTGTGGACGCCGCCGCACTTCTGGGCGCTCGCGCTGTTCATGCGGTCCGACTACGACGACGCGAATGTGCCGATGCTGACGGTAACCCACGGGCGCCGCTCCACGCGCAACCACATTCTTGGCTACACGATCATCGTGGCGATCTTCGCGGTGGCCGCTGCCTTCACGTCGATGGGGGGGCCGTTCTACCTCGCCGTGGCGTTGATCGCCAACGCGGTCTGGCTGGTGGGTGCCGTGCAGATTTGGCGCCGCGACGAGGAGATGTCGGAGGCCGACAACTTCCGCGCTGAGAAATCGTTCTTCAAATTCTCGCTGCTCTACCTCTTCCTCCATTTTGGAGCGATCTGGGTCGAAGCAGTCCTGCCTGCTGGCGCGTGGGGAGGTTGGTAGTGTTCGAGAATGTGACGTCTGACGTTCATGAGAAACGCTCGAGCCGCAACATCGGCACGGGGCTTTGCCTGGGCGCATTCATCATCCTTCTGGCGGTACTGTCGGCGGTGAAGGTTCAGCAACTCGGCGCCGCAGGATCCGAGCGTTTTGACCACGTGCAGCGTCCGGCGCTGCTGCCGGAGGACGGCTGATGGTTTTCGACGCACCGGTAAAGATGGCCATGAAGCTCGGCGGCGTTGTCTGCCTGATGGTTGGCCTCGCCTATGCGTCGGTGCCGTTTTACGACTGGTTCTGCCGGGTGACGGGCTTTGGCGGTGCAACAGGCGTGAGCGAAGTGGCCTCTGACGAGATCCTCGATCAGGAGATCACGATCCGCTTTGATGCGGGCCTCGAGGCGGACATGCCGTGGTACTTCAAGCCGGAAGTGCGCACGATGAAGATCCGCATCGGCGAGACCGGTCTGGCCTTCTACGAGGCCTACAATCCAACGAACCGCCCTATCGCAGGTTCAGCCTCCTACAACGTGGCACCCTATCAGGCGGGCGGCTTCTTTTCGAAGATCGACTGCTTCTGCTTTGAAGAGCAGGTGCTGCAACCCGGTGAGCGCGTGATGATGCCGGTGACCTTCTACGTCGACCCCGAAATCGTGGACGACCGCGAAGGCCAGTACATCCACACGATCACGCTCAGCTACACCTTCTACGAAATTGACCTGCCCGAAGAGACCGAGCAGGCCGCACTTGAGGCGCCCGTAGACGGCGCGTCGTATAACTAAAAGCCAGGGACGAAAGATATGGCCCACGCAAAGAACCACGATTATCACATTCTCGCGCCCTCGATCTGGCCCATGGTCGGCGGGATCGGCGCTTTCGTCATGCTCTTTGGCGCGGTGCTTTGGATGCATGGCTCCGGGCCCTGGTTCTTCCTGATGGGCTTCGTGGCGGTCTGCTACACCATGTACGCTTGGTGGGCTGAGACCGTGGCCGAGAACCACGTGGGCGATCACACGCCCGTCGTTCTGATCGGTCTGCGCTACGGCTTCATCATGTTCATCATGTCCGAGATCATGTTCTTCGCGGCATGGTTCTGGGGCTTCTTCAAGAACGCGCTGTACCCCATGGGCCCGCTGAGCCCCGCGGTCGACGGTGTTTGGCCGCCGGTGGGCGTTGAAACCTTTGACCCCTGGCACCTGCCGCTGATCAACACGCTGATCCTGCTGTGCTCGGGCTGTGCTGCGACCTGGGCGCACCACGCTCTGGTGCACGGCAATGTGCGCAAGGACATCAAGGACGGCCTGCAGGACCGTGAAGAAAATGCCAAGGCCAACCGCCAGAAGCAGGCCGTCCTTGA
>JBCBFV010000229.1:0-4064 GCA_038527425.1 Pseudomonadota bacterium | reverse complement strand
GTGGTGATCGACACGTAGCGGGCGCCAAGCGCGTTGATCCAGCCGAAGGTTTCCCCGAGCGAGATAACGTCACCCGGCTTAATCGATTTATCGAGGAGGATGATGACGCCCGACACGAGGTTCGACACAACCTTTTGCAGGCCAAAGCCGAGACCCACGCCGATGGCACCGGAAAGTACTGCGAGGCCCGTCAGGTCGACCCCCACGGCATTCAGGCCAATCACGATCGCCATCCCGTAGAAGACGATCTGCAGCACCTTCACCACGAGCACCTGCATGGAGGGAGAGATCTCCTCCGACTGGCGGATACGCTCCGTCGAGACGCGGGTGAGGAGGCGCGCACCGGTGATCAAGATACCGAGCGAAATCAGCGCCTGCACAACGAGCAGTGCCGACAGGCGGAAGTCCCCAAGCGAGAAGGCGATGCCGTCCAGCAGGGTGGTGGCTTGCTCCAGCAGTCCCGTGATCTGAAGCGTCACATAGGCCCACGCGCTATAGCGCACGATCTGGCGGAGGGCCTTGTTGCGGATCAGGCGGGTCGCGAGAGCGACGAGAAGCCATGCCAAAGCCAACGTCGCGATGACCCCAAGAAGAAAAGAGCGTGAGGGCCAAGTGACCTCCCGCATCACAAAGACGACGGCCCAGATCAGCATGATAAACAGGATGCTTCGGAGCCGCTGCAACAGCACGAGCACTGTCTTTGTGCGCCAGAGCGGCCAGTTCTCGCGGTTAGACAGCCAGGAACGGATGCGGGGCCCAACGATGCGGCTCAGCATCCAGGCGAGCAAGAAAAGACCCACAGCAATCACAACCTGATAGGCCGTCCACGGGCGCATCATGCTGGTAAAGAACGTCTCCCCCCGGCTGAGCAGCTCGGCAAAGACGTTGGTAAAGACCTCGGTAGTGGGCTCCATGCCCCAACCGTACCGCCCTCAGGAAGCTTGGCAATCCCAACCGCACGCGTGCGGCGATAAGCGGAGGGTCACCGCCTGCGGCGACAGCGCCTCAGTTCCGAATGCTGTCCATGATGCCATCGATGCTGGAGCGCACGTCGCTGCTGGCAAGCTCCGTCGCCTCGGACAGCGTCTTGATCTCCTGCGCGATGACGGAAAACCCGCGCCCGGCGTCGCCCGCCCGGGCAGCCTCGACCGCCGCGTTGAGCGCGATCAGGCGCACCGTTCGGCTGATCGTATCGATGCGGTCCACCGCGCCTTGGGCGGAGTTGCGCGCCTCTTCGGCGCGCTGACGTTCTTCGGCGAGAACGATGTGATGCGCGCTGGTAATCGCGTCGGCGAGGTCCACGGCGGCATAGTGGAATTTCTGATAGACGTAGCTGATGAGGTCTTCGATATCGGCGGCCTCAAGCTTTTGCCCCTTCTCAAGCGCACTGACGACGCGACCGGCCTTCTTGCCGTACTCTGTAATGGTTGCGAGTATCTCGGGATGTTCGTCCGCCACGCTGCGCATCCAATCCAGCACGGTCGTGTTGAGTTCTGGCAAAGGGCCACGCCCGACGAGCGCCATATGCAGGCGCTGATATCCGCTCAACGCCTTGGCGGCGCCCTTGGTGGCAGAAACGATATTGTCAGCGTCCGATGACAAAAGGCAGACGCTGGAGAACATGCACACGCGGATGCAATGCGTCCTCAGCAACACCGGCAACGTGGCCATCGCAGCGCGGGCGGTATCATCGCTCGCCTCGCGGCCAATGTTCTCTGGGAAATCTACTTCGAAATCTGCGTCGTAGCGGGTCATCCGCCGCGGATAACGCGGATTCCTTAACAGGACGTCAGCGGACGATCGGCAAAGCCACTTCGTTGCGGCGCGCCCAAGGGGGCGTCATTGGACCATCGTAGAAGAAATAGCGTGGCGGGCCGGCAATCTCGTAGCCTTGCCGCGCAGCCTCAGCCACGATCTGATCTGTGCGCTTTGATAGCGCTGCGGGGTTACGGAAGCCGGAGAATTTCACCACGAGCAGGTCTTCGCGGCCCGTTTCGACGAAACGGATGCTGTCGCTCTTTGCGTCGGGCAGCGTGTCGAGGTCAAAGGCGCCGGGCATCATGAAGCTCACGGTCCAGAGGCGGGCATCATCCGTGGTGGCGGCCTGGCCAACTGGCACCGTCATGGCGATTTTCTCGCCCGCGGAATTTCCCCCGAAAATGTAGTTGGCCAGAACCTGAAAGCCCCGCGACACGGCCTGCCCCTGTCGGCCCGAGACCTGCACCTGAGCAAGGATGTGAGGCTCGTAGCTGCGAAGCTCCACCTCCCCTTCGGCCCCGACCACCTCGTAGGGTGGCAGCTCATAGCCCTTGTACATGTCGGCCTCCGTCGCTGCGGCCACGGCTGCACCGATCAGGGCGATGATAAGGCCCAGATGAATGAACTTGAGATTGCCACGGCTTTCGTAACGCATGCAGCTTCTACGCGCTGCACCTGCGTCTGGATCACACGGGCCACTCGATGCTTGCGAAGGCACTGCGCGGCGCCTATTTTCGGCCCCTGCTGCTAGGCTCAGCCCGACGAAGGAAAGACATCATGGTTGCCAAGACCCTGTATGACAAAATCTGGGACGCCCACGTCGTCAACACGTCCGATGATGGGATGAGCCTTCTCTACATCGACCGTCATTTCGTGCACGAAGTGACCTCTCCGCAGGCCTTCGAGGGCCTCGCGCTCGCAGGGCGCAAAGTGCGCGCGCCGGAGAAGACTGTCGTGGTGCCTGACCACAACGTTCCCACCACGTGGGAGCGTGTGAACGGCATCGAGAACGAAGAAAGCCGCATCCAGGTCGAGGCGCTCCATGCCAACGTGAAAGCATTCAACCTGCCCAATTATTACGAGATGAACGACGTCCGGCAGGGCATCGTTCACATTGTGGGTCCGGAGCAAGGCTGGACCCTGCCGGGCATGACCATCGTCTGCGGAGACTCGCACACGCCGACCCACGGCGCCTTTGGCGCTCTGGCACATGGCATCGGCACGTCGGAGGTGGAGCACGTGCTCGCCACCCAGACGCTGATCCAGAAGAAAGCCAAGAACATGAAGGTGGAGGTGAAGGGTCAGCTTCGTCCCGGCGTCACCGCCAAGGATGTCGCGCTGCATGTCATCGGCGTGACGGGCACCGGCGGCGGCACGGGGCATGTCATCGAATATTGCGGTGAGGTGATCGAAGGGCTCTCGATGGAAGGGCGCATGACCATCTGCAACCTCGCCATCGAAGGCGGCGCGCGCGCTGGCTTGATCGCGCCAGATGAGACGACCTTCAACTACGTGCGTGGCCGCACCCACGCGCCCAAGGGCGCCATGTGGGAAGCTGCTTTGACCTGGTGGAAGACGCTCAAGAGCGACGAGGGTGCCCATTTCGACAAGGTGGTGGAGATTGACGCGGGCGATATCGCTCCGGTCGTCACCTGGGGCACCTCGCCCGAGGACGTGCTGCCTATCACAGGCCACGTGCCCGCGCCGGAGGATTTCGAAGGCGGCAAAGTTGGCGCGGCGGAGCGGTCGCTCGAGTACATGGGCCTCGAGCCCGGTACGCCCTTGAAGGAGATCGAGATCGACGCCGTCTTCCTCGGCTCCTGCACCAACGGCCGCATTGAGGATCTGCGTGCGGCGGCCGCAGTCTTGAAGGGGCGCCGCATTTCAGACCGCCTGTCGACGGCTATCGTCGTGCCGGGCTCCGGGCTCGTGCGGCTACAAGCGGAGGAAGAGGGGCTCGCCGACATCTTCAAAGAGGCGGGCTTTGAGTGGCGTCTTGCGGGATGCTCCATGTGTCTGGGCATGAACCCCGATCAATTGGGGCCGGAGGTGCGCTGCGCCTCGACGTCGAACCGGAACTTCGAGGGCCGGCAAGGGCGCGGTTCACGCACGCATCTGATGTCACCGGCCATGGCCGCCGCCGCCGCCGTGACCGGACGCCTGACCGATGTGCGGGAATTGGGGCAGCTGGAGGCCGCAGAGTAGAATATGGAAAAGTTCACGACCCTCACGGGCATCGCGGCCCCCATGCCGCTGATCAACATCGACACCGATATGATCCTGCCCAAGCAGTTCCTCAAAACGAT
>JBCBFV010000228.1:0-4088 GCA_038527425.1 Pseudomonadota bacterium | reverse complement strand
GCGGCCTCTACACCGCAAGGCTCGCTTCTCAATACCTGCGACCTGTCCTCTTATGTAGGCCCGCGCGTTGCGCCGGACTGCCCCACGCGCAAAGATGGCCGTATCGCTCCGCCTGAAGGCCCCGGCCTCGGTGTCACCCCTGATCTCAGCGTCCTCGGCGCCCCTGTTCTGGAACTGGACTGACCCATGCAAAAGCTGACCTCTCAATCTGAATGGATCGCCCGCGCTCAGGCCGTGCTGCCCGCCGGCGGTTTCGGCAACTTTGATCCCGGCATCATCATCAGCCACGGAGAGGGCAGCCGCGTTTGGGATGAGGACGGCAACGAATACGTCGACTACCTGATCGGCTCGGGCCCCATGCTGCTGGGCCACGGGCACCCTGAGGTCATGGAAGCGGTGCTCGAGCAACTGCCGCGCGGGATGACCTTCTTTGCGAACAACGCCAAGGGCGTGGAACTCGCTGAGGCCATCGTCGAGGCCGTCCCGTGTTGCGAGCAGGTGCGTTTTGTGGCCTCGGGCGGGGAGGCGGATATGTACGCCATCCGCCTCGCGCGTGCCTACACCGGACGCTCCAAAATCCTAAAGTTTGAGGGCGGCTATCACGGGATGAGCGCCGAGGCGCAGATGAGCCTTGCGCCCGCAGCCCGCGTGAACTTTCCGCAAGCCGTGCCTGATAGTGCGGGCATCCCGCAGGGCGTGGCCGACGAGATGCGGATCGCGCCCTACAATGACCTCGCCGCCGTCGAGGCGCTGCTGAAAGAGCACAACGACATCGCGGCCATCATCGCTGAGCCGCTGCAGCGTATCATCCCGGCGGCACCGGGCTACCTGCAGGGGCTGCGCGATCTTTGCGACAAGTACCACGTGCTGCTCATTTTCGATGAGATCGTTACGGGCTTCCGCCTTGCCTATGGCGGGGCGCAGGAGCGGTACGGCGTGACGCCCGACATCTGCACGCTGGGCAAAATCATCGGCGGCGGCTTCCCCCTCGCAGCCTTGGGCGCGAGCGCCGAGATCATGAAGCATTTCGACAAGGCGGTCGTCGGCGGGGACAAATGGCTCATGCAGCTGGGCACGCTTTCGGGCAACCCGGTGGCCTCGGTCGCAGGCCTAAAGACCATGGAGGTGCTCAAGCGCGAGGGCGCTTATGACCAGCTCCGCGCCATAGGCAAGCGCCTTCAAACCATGCAGTCCGACGCGTTCGACAAGGCTGGCATTGCGCATCAAATCTGCGGGGATGAGACGCTCTTTGACATCTACTTCACCGAACGCGCCTGCCTCGATTACCGCACAGCATCCCACGACACCCCCGGTGTGAATGAGGCCTACAACGCCGCGCTTCGGGACAACGGCGTCTTCAAGTCGCCAGCCAAGCTCTATCCGTCGCTGGCGATCACCGAAGCTGACCTCGAGCTCACTGAGGCGGCCGTCCACAAGGGAATTGAGGCGATCGCCGCGCTCTGATCCTAAGCTCGACTACTTCAACGAAGCGGTAGTCCAGCCTGCGTGAGCTGGCCGCGAAGCTCTTCCATCTTGGTTTGGTCCTCAACGGCTGCTTGTCGAGGAACCCCACATGCACGCCCGGAACGATTTCTTTGCAGGCAAGGCAAACCGCACGAGCCGGAATAGTCTCGCCCTGGGCGGCATATCTCGCGACCTTAAGAAAGTGCGCAAAGTACCAGTCCGCCTTTCGGTGCAGGGCTTTGTCTGCCCACTCAATGGGGAGGGACGACCTCTCAAGCCTGTTTGAACTCGCCGAAGAGCTCGGGCCTCTCCTCAACTATCCTTTAGGATAGTCTGCTATACGCATAGAGGATCGCGACCCTATGCACTTCCGTATAGATCGGAGTGAACGTGTGAGGAGACTATCATGGAAATTCGTGTTGGAAGCGGCGCGTCGCTTGCTGAGGCGACCGAGGCCCTTGGGGCGGGGCCCTTTCATTTCGCAACCGTTCACGCCAATTGCGCAGCATCGTTAGATCAAAGAGCCTCAGGCGTGCTGCCGCAGTTTCTGCATGGCTCCACGTCGTGCCTGGGCGCGATGACGGATGCGGGCAAGACAGATGGCGTGGCCATCTTCTGCATCTCGGATGCTGACGGCGCATATGGCACAGGCATAAGCGACTTCTCCGGAGGCTCGCGTGCTGCGGCGGCAGAGGCCACGCGCAAAGCGCTCGCGGATGCCGATCGCATGGGCGAGCAGCCCGAGCTTGTCTGGGTCTCGGCCACGCCGGGGTCTGAGGAGGACATCGTCAGCGGGATCGAGGACGTTGTCGGGTCCGACATTCCGGTCATTGGCGGCAGCGCGGCAGACAATTCGGTCAGCGGAGACTGGTTCATCTTCGATGGGCAGAGCACGCTGAAAGAAGGGGTCATCGTCTCGGTCATGTTTCCGTCGCGACCGATCTCATTTGCGTATCAAAACGGCTATTCGCCACGCCCGAACACAGGCCGCGTGACCAAGGCAGAGGGTCGTGTAGTGCACGAAATCGACGGGCGTCCTGCAATGGATGTTTACGCAGACTGGACAGGTCACGCCGTTCCCGCCGTTGCCGCAGGTGCAGGGTCCGAGGCAATCCTTGGCGCGAGCACGCTCTGGCCTTTAGGGCGGGAGATCAATCAGGTGGGGCAGGTGCCTTTTTACCTCCTTGCACACCCGGCCGTGGCCCATGACGGCGGCGATATCGAGCTCTTCGCAACGGTCGAGGAGGGCGAGGAACTGACCCTCATGAACGGCACCAAAAAGAGCCTTATCGAACGCGCCGGACGCGTCGCGGCCCTCGCGCGCGAAATAGGGCGTCTTAGCGAAGCGCCCGTTGCAGGCGCGTTGATGATCTATTGTGGTGGCTGCATGCTGTCGGTTCAGGACCAGATCTCTGATGTCGTGGATGGTGTGAACCAGGCCCTCGAGGGCGCGCCTTTCCTTGGCGCCTTTACCTTCGGGGAGCAGGGCGCCCTGCTTAAGGCCGGGAACCGCCATGGAAACCTCATGATTTCCTGCATAGTCTTCGGCTGACACAAAGCGCAGGCAAGCCATGGCCGAAGACGAACGTCTGCGTGAGGCCCTTCTCGAACTGCAGTTTCTTCGGGACAGGGAGGCACGCACCTTAGAAGACACCAAAGCGCTTCTCGATTGTCTCGAGGCGTTCACAAGCGCGCCCGATGCCGGCTACGCTTTGGCGTCGATCTTCTTGTCTCTGTCTCAAAAAGTGGGGGCAAGCCTGTCGCTTCTAGTGGCCGCGCATGATGAAGGCGGGCTCTGGATTGTGGCCAGCGACGACCCTGCGTGCCTCGGCGTGACGATCGCACCGCCCTTTGATCCGTTCTCTCGCGCGCGCAACATCCTCGACTTGTCGATGCTTGGCGCGTGGGGCGATGGGTTCTCGCCTGAGGCATACAGGGGCATGATATCCACGCCCGCCGCGGAGGGGCTTGCGCTCCTGACCTTTCGCGAAGCACCTGCCACGTTCCGGAAAGCTGATCTCAACCTCGTCGAACGGCTCTCGGGGTTGGCCGCGCAGGCGTTACGCAACAGCGAGATTGCCGCTGAGAACGAGTTGCTCGCAGCCACGATCGCGGGCTCGTCATCGGGTTTTGCGATCTCGGACGCAACAGATCGGCGCCAGCCGCTGATCTACGTGAATGAGGCCTTTGAGCGGCTATCGGGGTACAGCGCGGCTGAAGTGCTCGGTGAAAATTGCCGATTTTTGTCGGCTGAACCGGAGGATTCACCCGAACGCCTTCGCCTGAGACAGGCCGTGCGCTCCAAAACGGGTGGGAAATTCCTGCTCCGCAATCGGCGGAAATCCGGGGAGCTTTTCTGGAACGAACTTACATTGTCGCCCGTCCACGACACGTCAGGCGAAGTGAAGAACCTTGTGGCCACGCAGGCAGACGTCACCGAGCGGGTCGAGGCTGCCGCAGAGCGCGATCAGGTCCGTCACCGCATGGAAAGCGCCTTGGCCGCAACGGCCGATGCGTTTCTCGTTCTTGATGCGGATGGCAGCGTGGCCTTCGCAAATGGCGCGGTGAACAGCTATTTCCCCGCGCCAGGCCCTGGCTGGGCACTCGGCACAGCATTCCATGCG
>JBCBFV010000227.1:0-4146 GCA_038527425.1 Pseudomonadota bacterium | reverse complement strand
GTGTCGCTGCAGGTGAGCTGACACGGCGCTCGTATTCCTCACTCACTCTCACGGCGCCTCCTTACAGCGTCACGAATATTGATGCGAGAGTGCAGAATTGCTGAATTGACCTCCGCGCGGTGAGGGAGCACCGTCCGCCCATGACACGAGCGCCTCTCATCACCCCCGTTCTCGTCGCCGGCTGCATCATCATGATGGTCAGCTTCGCGGTCCGTGCTTCTTTCGGGGTGTTCCAGATTCCCATCGCGGAAGAGTTCGGTTGGCTCCGTGCGGAGTTTTCGCTCGCCATCGCCATTCAGAACCTCGCTTGGGGGATCGGGCAGCCGATCTTCGGGGCCATTGCTGAGAAAATGACGGATCGCAAAGCGATCATCATGGGCGCAGTGCTTTATGCGATAGGCTTGGTTGCCAGCGCCTATTCAACGACACCTGAAGCGCATCAATGGCTCAACTGGATGGTTGGCTTTGGTATCGCAGGCACTGGTTTCGGGGTCATCCTTGCGGTGGTCGGGCGCGCTGCCTCCGACGAAAACAGATCGATGGCTCTGGCCATTGCCACGGCTGCGGGTTCGGCGGGCCAGGTGATTGGTGCGCCCATCGCAGAAGGGCTGCTCGGCTACTTCCCATGGCAGACCGTATTCTTGATCTTCGCTGCGGCGATCATCGCCGTCCTGGCGGTGCTTCCGCTGATGAAAGCGCCTGAAGCGGCCACCAAAACCGAGCTGGAAGAGACATTTGGCGAAGTGCTTCTCAAAGCAGCCAAAGACCCGTCCTACACGCTGATCTTCCTTGGTTTCTTCTCCTGCGGGTATCAGCTGGCGTTTATAACGGCGCACTTCCCCGCGTTCGTGACCGAGCTCTGCGGGCCGATCATGCCCGGTGGCGCGCTCTATTCCATTGGCATCACAAGCACGAGTGCCTTAGGCGCTGTGGCGATTTCGCTGATTGGTCTTGCCAACATTGCAGGCACGTTGGCCGCGGGCTGGGCTGGCAAGCGGTTCACCAAGAAGTACCTTCTGGCCTGGATCTATGCCGGCCGGACGATTGTCGCCGCTCTCTTCATCATGTTCCCGATCACGCCCACCTCGGTGATCTTGTTCTCGATTGCCATGGGCTCGCTCTGGTTGGCAACGGTTCCGCTGACCAGCGGCCTCGTCGCGCACATCTACGGGCTCCGCTACATGGGCACGCTTTACGGTATCGTCTTCTTCTCCCACCAACTCGGAAGCTTCCTCGGCGTGTGGCTGGGCGGGCGCCTCTATGACTTGTACGGTGATTACACTGCGGTCTGGTGGGTGGGTGTCGCCGTGGGAGCCTTCTCCGCGATCGTGCATTTGCCGATCAAGGAACAGCCGTTGAGCGCCCGAACAGCATGAGGCGCGGCCTTCTCGCCATTCTGCCCCTGGCGCTTGGGGTGGCATTGTACGGCTTCGCGTTCGGTATCCTCGCCTCTGAGGCAGGCTTTTCGTCCGAAGGCATCGCGCTCATGGGCGTAGCTGTTTTCGCCGGGGCCTCGCAGATCGCAGCGGTCGATCAGTTCCTGAATACGGGCACCGTGCTTGGCGCGGCGCTGGCGGGTGCGGCGCTGAACTTGCGTTACATTGGTATCGTGGCCTCTGTGGTGCCGCTCCTGAGGGAGCTGCCTTGGTCCACGCGCCTGATCGCATTGCAGGGTGCAACGGACGAGAACTTTGCACTGACGCTTGCGGCCCGAAAAGACGACCCCTCCGTCGGCGGGCGCTTTCTACTAGGGACGGCGCTGGGCCTGATCATCGCTTGGCTCACTTCGACCGTGATCGGAGGGCTCGCCGGACAGGCCATCCCTGATCTGGAACGCTTCGGGATAGGTTTCGCCTTTACCGCCGCGTTCATCGCAATGGCCCGTGCGCTTTGGCCCGGGAAGGCGGCGATGGCCCCGTGGGGCACGGCATTCGCGGCGACGGTGGGCCTCGTCTGGTTGGGCGTGCCAACGGCGGGGGCGCTCGTGATCGGCGCGCTTTCAGGCGTGGCGATGGATTTTTTGGTGAACCCCGATGACGCCTGAACACTGGATCCTGATTGCTGTCCTGTCCGCCTCGACAATTGGGTTGAGGCTTGTGGGCTACCTCGCAGGCAGCGCCATGATGGCACGTCCTTTCTGGCGGCGCGTGCTTGATGTCTTCCCCGGATGCCTCGTGACGGCGCTGGTCGCCAGCGCGCTGGCTAATGGCGGTCCCGCCCATGTCATCGCCGCGCTCGTGGCACTGGCGGCGGCGATCGTGACGCGCAACATCATCGTCACCATGCTGCTGGGCATGGGAGCGTTTGTTCTGGCTGGAATGGTGCTCTGACCGGGCTGAACGGCCTTAGTTCAGCTGGAAGTGCAGCGGGTAGGTGCCGTCTTCGAACGGGCCAAACAGGTCCGAGATATCGGGGTGGTCCACTGGCTGACCGGAGTAATCCGCCACGAGGTTCTGCTCGGACACATACGCCACGTAGTAGCTCTGATCGTTCTCAGCGAGCAGGTGGTAGAACGGCTGTTCCTTGGCCGGGCGCGCTTCCTCGGGGATGGCATCGTACCATTCCTGAGTATTCGCAAACTCCGCATCGACATCAAAAATGACCCCTCTGAAGGGGTGCTTTCGGTGCTTTACCACCTGGCCCAGATGGTATTTTGCGCGGGTTTTGAGCATAACCTGCTCCTTTTACTCGCCCAACAGCGGCGATAACTGTCAACTTCATCCACGATTCTTCTCAAAAGTTAAAGGAAACACTGTGTGAACCTGGCCGTGACAGTGCTCGAAATCGTGGCCCCGGTCTTCGCTTTGGCGGCCATTGGCTTTGTCTGGGTGAAGCTCGGGCTTGAGTATCGCGTGCAGTTCGTCACGCGGCTTGCGATGACGCTTGGCGTGCCTGCGCTGATCTTTGTGGCCCTCATGGAGACAGAGATTTCGCCCGCCGCTCTGTCGCGGATCACGCTCGCGGCCATAGCGGTTTATGCGGCGCTGACGGTGGCTGCCGGGCTGGTGATCTGGGTGGCGCGGCTCGACGGGCGCACATGGCACGCGCCTTTCGTGATGTCGAATACGGGCAACATCGGGCTGCCCTTGGCGTTCTTTGCTTTCGGAGATGAGGGGTTGGGATACGCGGTGGCGGTCTTCGCCGTCTCGACTGTGTTCGCTTTCACAATTGGCATCTGGCTCGTTACGCGAACGACGAACCCACTGAACCTCATCAAGGAGCCAATGGTGGGCGCAACCCTTCTTGGCGCGCTCTTCCTGTGGCAGGGCTGGAAGGCGCCCGAGGTTGTGACCAATACGCTCAGCCTTGTTGGCCAACTAGGCATCCCGCTTATGCTCATCACGCTGGGCGTGGCTATCGCACGGATTACGCCCACAGGCATCGGTCGGGCCGCGCTCTTTGCTGTGGGCAAGGTGGTGATCTGCGCGGCCGTCGCGACGGTCATCGGCCTTTACTTTGAGCTACCCCCGGTCGCTTTCGGTATCCTTGTGCTGCAATTCGCGGCGCCTGCTGCCGTCACGAGCTACCTCATCGCCGAGAAATACGGCGCGGATTCTCAGTCCGTGGCCGGGCTTGTCGTGCTTTCAACAGCGCTTTCAGTCGTATCGCTCCCGCTCATTCTCGCCGCTGTCCTGTGATCTGCGAAATCGTGATTTCACGCAGGGCTATTTCCGGGTAGAATAAAGAAAAAATACATAAGCGAGTGAGGCAGATGAGCAGACCAATTCGCGCCCTATTACTGTTGATGCTGCTGGCAAGCTGTGCCGGCGGTGGTTCTGGCAAAGCTCCGCGAGAGCTTGATAACGCCTGTTCCATCGTGGACCAGCGATCCGGCTATTTGCGGGCCTTCAAGGCCGCAGAACGGAAGTGGGGTGTCCCGGTCGCCGTGCAGATGGCGACGATCTATCAGGAATCCAAATTCATCTCGGATGCGCGGACGCCGTTCCGCTACCGCCTTGGCGTGATCCCCGTGGGCCGCCAGTCGAGCGCGTTCGGATATTCACAGGCGCTCGATGCGACGTGGAAGGAATATCAGCGCGAGGAAGGCACCGTCAGCGCCGCATAAACCGCTATGGCCGCGAGCGTGATCCGCGACAGAGCGGCGGGCGAAATCTTTGTGGCCCTCATGGAGACAGAGATTTCGCC
>JBCBFV010000226.1:0-4171 GCA_038527425.1 Pseudomonadota bacterium | reverse complement strand
TAGAAGCCTTGGCTGAAATGCGGGCCTCAATTTGCGGGGCAGCAGAAGTCCACGCCGACCAGCCCAGCGCGCCGCCACCTAAAACCAAAATCAAACAACCGAAAAAAAGGCGCAAAGCCGTCCCCCGAACAACCTTTCATGGATGTTCCCAAGCGGGCGGGGTTCTGTTCAAGGACAAAAGGAGATGGCGCGCCACGACACTGATGTGTTGTGGCGCTTTGGCACCTTAGCGGAGGTCCGCTCAGATCGCCGTCTTCAGGCTTTCATCGAGGTAGATTTCGCGCAGCCGCTTGGCCACGGAGCCCGGTGCACCAGTGCCCACGGCCTCGCCGTCGATCTCGACCACGGGCATCACGAAGGTGGAGGCAGAGGTGATGAAAGCCTCATCGGCGTCCTTGGCTTCCTCCATGGTGAAGCCGCGCTCTTCCACTTTCATCTGAGCTTCCCGCGCAAAGCGCAGTACGGCAGCTCGCGTGATGCCGTGCAGGATATCGTTGGACAAGTGGCGCGTGATGATCGTGTCGCCTTTGACGATGTAGGCGTTGTTGGAAGTGCCCTCGGTCACAAGGCCATCTTGCACCATCCACGCATCGTCAGCGCCCGCAGCCTTGGCCATCATCTTGCCCATGGCGGGGTAGAGAAGCTGCACCGTCTTGATGTCGCGGCGGCCCCAGCGCTGATCCTCGATGGAGATGACTTTCATCCCTTTCTCCGCTGCCGGAGAGTTTGCGAGGCCCGGCTTGGCCTGCGTGAAGAGCACGATCGTCTGCGGTGTGCCTTCTGCCGGATAAGCAAAGTCACGATCCGCCGCGCCGCGGGTGATCTGCAGGTAAACGAGGCCCTCATCGATCTCGTTGGCGCGCACGAGCTCGCGGTGAACTTCGAGCAGCTCTTCGGCGGTGATGGGCATCTCCATCTCGAGCTCTTTCAGAGAGCGCTCCAGTCGCACGGCATGGCCGTCAAAGTCGATGAGCTTGCCGCCCAAGACGCTCGTCACCTCATAGACGCCGTCTGCAAAAAGGAAGCCACGGTCAAAGATCGATACGGTTGCTTCGTTCTCGGGCAGGTAGCTGCCGTTCACATAAACGGTGCGGGTCATGCTTTGGTCCTTTCAGATGCGCTAGCGGGATGAGCGATTTTGCGGCAAGTCTCAAGGGACAGAACGCCACAACCGGAGGGCCACACATGCCCAACCTTGCTCCTGCTATGTTGATGTTCATTGCCGGGATCGGCATCCCGTTGCTTGCGGCGTTGAATGCCGCGCTGGGCCAGAGGCTCGGGTCGCCCGCTGCGGCGGCGACCGTGCTCTTTATTGTCGCCTTTCTGACGGCGGCAGGCGTGACGGCGATCACGCGGGGCAGCTTTTCGGCGCTGCCCGGGACGCCTAAGCACCTCTACCTCGCAGGCGCGCTCATCGCCTTCTACGTGTTGTCGATCACTTGGGTGGCGCCCACGTTCGGCGTGGGCAACGCGGTCTTCTTCGTGCTCATCGGCCAGCTTGTGTCGGCCGCCCTGATTGATCACTACGGCCTCTTCGGTGCGCGGGAACTGGCGATATCGCCCCTGCGCGCGCTGGGCATCGCGCTCATGGCAGGCGGCGTGCTCCTCACGCAGCTGGCCACACGACCTTAGCCCCATAGAGCCGCCGAAGACGGGTGCACGCCCGCCTCATCATAGCCAAGCGGTGGATCGCGGTCCTCAGCAAGGAGAAGCGGTCCGTCGAGGTCGACGACGGCGGCACCCTGCGCCACCAACACCGCCGGCGCCATGGCAAGCGACGTACCCACCATGCATCCGATCATGATCTCATAGCCTTCCGCGATGGCGGCCTCTCGCAAAGCGAGGGCCTCGGTCAACCCGCCCGTCTTATCGAGCTTGATGTTGACCATGTCGTACTTGCCCTTGAGGTCGGGCAGGGAGGCGCGGTCATGACAGCTCTCATCCGCGCAGACAGGCAAAGGCCGCTCGATCTCGGCGAGCATGCCGTCCTCACCCGCGGGCAACGGCTGCTCCACCATCTTCACGCCGAGCCGCACCATATGCGGGGCGAGGTCTTGATAGACCTCCGCCGACCAGCCCTCATTGGCGTCCACAATAATCGCGGCCTCCGGTGCACCCCGCCGCACGGCTTCGAGCCGGGGCATGTCGTCAGGTGTGCCGAGTTTGATCTTCAAAAGAGGCCGCGCCGCATTCACCCGCGCCTGCGCCTCCATCTTCTCGGGCGTGTCGAGTGACAGCGTATAGGCCGTCACCTCGGGTCCCGGCTTTGACAGGCCCGCCAGCTCCCAAGCCCGCTTGCCCGCAATCTTCGCCTCAAGATCCCAAAGCGCGCAATCAACGGCGTTCCGTGCAGCCCCACCAGGCAAGGCCGCCGCCAGTGCCGCACGATCAATGTCGTCGCCCAAACCTTCAATCTCAGCCTGCACGCTCGCCAGCGTCTCGCCATAGCGGGCATAGGGCACACATTCGCCGCGCCCCACATGCCCGCCGCGAGAAACCTCGACACTCACCACATCCGCGGCGGTCTTCGAACCTCGCGCGATGGTAAAAACCTGCGCCAGCCGAAAGCTCTCTTGCCGTACTTTGAGCATGATACCTCGCCTTCTTCGCGCCCTGTACTTCCCCCGGAGGGCCGCCGGAGCCACCCGAACCGAGAGGTCCGAGCGCCTAGAGCCAGATCAGATCTCGGCGAGCGCGTCTACCAAGCGACCCGCGCCGTGGCGGAACGGGTCAACCGTGGGCAGGCCCATGCGTGCCTCGGTCTCTTCGCAAAGCCGCATCGCTTCGTCGTCGTTCAGATGCTGGGTGTTGATCGAAATCCCTGTCACCTTGCACGCCGGGTTGGCAATTTGCGCCAGAGGCAGCGCCGTGTCGCGCAGCGCCTCTAGCGACGGCAGACCGTAATCCGGCAACCCGCGCATATGCGCGCGCGTGGGCTCATGGCTCAGCACCAGAGCATCAGGCTGGCCGCCGTGGATCAGCGCCATGGTCACGCCGGAATACGACACGTGAAAGAGCGATCCCTGGCCTTCGATCAGGTCCCAGTGGTCAGCGTCATTATCTGGCGTCAGCCACTCCACAGCACCGGCCATGAAGTCCGCGATCACGGCATCAAGCGGCACACCGCGGCCGGTGATCAGGATGCCCGTCTGGCCCGTAGGCGCGAAGGTCGACTTCATGCCGCGCTTGCGCATTTCGGCATCCACGGCGAGGCCCGTGTACATCTTACCGACCGAACAGTCGGTGCCCACGGCCAGCATCCGCTTGCCGGTGCGCTTCACGCCATTGGCGATCGGGTAGGCCACGGAAGGCACCCGCACGTCATGGAGTGTACGGCCCGCGCGCTTGGCTTCCCGCACGAGGTCGTTTTCATCACGCAGCAAGTTGTGCAGACCAGAGGCCACATCATAGCCCATCTGGATGGCTTCGGTGATGACGCTCTTCCACGCTTCTGAGATCACGCCGCCGCGGTTGGCAACACCGATGACGAGCGTCTTGGCGCCAGCCTCTTTGGCCTCGGCCAGTGTCATGTCTTTCAGGCCGACATCCGCGCCGCAGCCTTCCATCCGGAATTGGCCAACGGCGTTCTCTGGGCGCCAGTCTTTGATGCCTTGAGCCACCTTGGCGGCAAGTTGGTCGGGCGCATCGCCGAGGAAGAGTAGATAGGGCGTGGGAATCATAGCGGCCTCCTTGAGTCGGCCAGAGCCTAGGAGCTAATTCCACGCTCGCATCCTCCTTTTGCGACAGCCCGTGAAAAAAATCCGAAAAAATTCACGGATTGGTAGCCCTGAGTTGACGATATGAAACCCAACGCTGCGCTGCGGCGATTCCCTGTTGCAGTGCGGCGCGCAAGAATGTATCGCGCCGCTGCAAACACTTGAAATTATCTTGCGAGAACGTCCATGTCCTTCCGTCTTCAGCCCACGCCTCCCGCACGTCCCAACCGTTGCCAGCTCTTCGGGCCGGGCTCGCGCCCTGCGATTTTCGAGAAGATGGCCGGCAGCGCGGCAGACGTCATCAACCTCGATCTGGAGGATAGCGTGGCGCCTGACGACAAGGATCAGGCGCGCAAGAACATCATCGAGGCCATCGGCGACATCGACTGGGGCACGAAGACGCTGAGCGTGCGGATCAACGGGCTCGATACGCCGTACTGGTACCGCGACGTGGT
>JBCBFV010000225.1:0-4182 GCA_038527425.1 Pseudomonadota bacterium | reverse complement strand
GCCCGAAAGCACCGCATGGGCGGCGGCAGTATCCCACTCCATCGTGCGGCAGGCGCGGATATAGGTCAGCCTCGCCGCTAGCGATCAGGCAGAACTTCATAGAGGAGCCTGCCGCTTTGCTGTCGGCGACAGAGTACTTGGAGATGTAGTCTTCAAGTTCGGGCGACCGGTGGGACTTAGAGGCCACAACGTTCAAAGCGCCATTGTCGGGTGCGCCGACTTTCAGGGCACGGGTGGCGCCGGCCTCGGCTCCAAAAGGACCTTCTTCTTCAACGGTTTGCCCGGCGGCGTCCGTATAAAAGAGACGGCCCTTCGCAGGCGCGTAAACGATCCCACGGGTGGGCGTGCCATCTTCGACATAGGCGATGTTCACCGTGAAATCGCCGCGGCGATTGATGAACTCTTTCGTGCCATCGAGCGGGTCGACGATCAAGAAGGTGGAGGCTTTCTCAGAATGCGAGGCCGCCTGTTCTTCGGTGATCAGCGTGACGTCCGGGAAGGCCGCGCGCAGGCCTGCCGCGATGATGGCATCTGCCGCCTCGTCCGCTTCGGTGACCGGGCTGTCGTCCGACTTCACCTTCACATCGAAATCGTCGGCGTCGTAGATTTCCATGATCTTCGCGCCAGCTTCGAGCGCGAGCGTCCGCATGACCTCGGTGAGCGAGTTATAGTCCATAGAGGGGCGAGCTCCCGGTTTTCTTGATCGATTTACTCTTTCGCCTTATCGTTGCGCGGTAAGGGATCGGCAAGGTCTCACATATAAGGCGGGTCCAAACAGAGGCCTGCGACCGAGAGGCTGGCACCACCATGTTTGAGACACAACGTCTGCGCACGCGCCGTTCTGCTGCGGCCAATATCCTCGAGCTGATCTACCACACGATCGTGCGCAACATCCGCAAGACGCATGAAAATGCGTTGATCGGTCTGATGATGAACATGCTGCAGGCGGTGATGTTCGTGGCCGCTTTCTACGTGATGTTCACCCTGCTTGGCCTGCGCGGCATGGCGATCCGGGGTGACTTCCTCGTCTACATCATGTCCGGAATCTTCCTCTTCCTGACGCACACCAAGACGATGAGCGCGGTTGTGAGCTCCGAAGGGCCTGCCAGCCCGATGATGAAACACGCGCCGATGAACACGATCATTTCGATCCTCGGCGCGGCGTTCGCACAGCTCTATCTGCAAACGCTGACGGCCATCGTGGTGCTCTTGTGCTACAGCGCGATTGTGGAGCCGGTCCATCTCGACCGACCCCTGGCCACCTATGGGATGTTCCTGATCGCCTGGGGCACCGGCGCGGCGGTGGGTCTTGTTTTCCTGGCGATCAAGCCTTGGGCGCCGGCTGTCGTGAACGTGCTGTCATCGCTCTACGCCCGCGCGAACATGATCGCTTCGGGCAAGATGTTCGTGGCCAACCAGCTGCCGCCGCTGATGCTGGCGATGTTTGACTGGAACCCGCTCTTCCACGCCATCGATCAGGCGCGCGGCTTCGCATTCATCAACTATTCGCCGCGGAATTCCTCCATCGACTATCCGATCTATGTGGCCCTCGTGCTGGTCATGATCGGGCTCATGCTGGAATTCTACACCCGCAAGAACGCTTCCGAGAGCTGGGGCGCGCGCGCCTGATACGGCCTTCCCCGACCGTCAGGACGGCAGGTCCACGACCCTGAGCGTAAGATTGATGCGTCCCCCGTTCTTCAAGAGCGCGGAGGATCCATGCTTCACCCGGTCGATCCCATGATACTTGAGCCGCGCCTCGCCGCCCATGACGAGCACATCACCTGAGCTGAGCCAAACGCTCTCGGTTTTGCCGCCCCGCTCCTCGTTGCCCATCCGAAAGAGCGCCTCGTCCCCGAGCGAGATCGAGAGGACGGGCCAGGAGAAATCGCCTTCATCGGCGTCCTGATGCATGCCCATTTTGGCATCTTCACCGTACCAGTTGATCAGGCAGCAATCGGGCATCCGGGTGAGGCCCGTGACCTTGGTCCAGAGCGTGGTGATGCTGCACGGGATTGCGGGCCAGGGTGAGCCGTTGGGATGCAAAGGCGCATAGCGGTAGCCTTTGCGGTCGGTGATCCAGCCCAGACGACCTGCGGCAGACATCCGAACGCTCATTGGTTTGCCCGATGGCGTCACCGGCTGCACAAGTGGCGCCTCTTGAAGCACCTCGCGAATATCGTCCACCATAGCGCGCTGGGCGTCGGGCGACAGGTAGCCTTTGAAGAGGTCAAAACCGCGGATCGTTAGCGTGGGTTGCATCTGTGAGCCTCAAGATCAGGTCGGAGCGCAACGGGAAACTAGCCCGGTTTTCCCCTCAAAGTAGCATGACACAAGCACAATATATCTGGCATCATTGTGTGATTATCGCCCGCCCGCGCCAGCTGCGCAGGCCCGAGGCGCCACAAGGTATTTCACAGGAGAACCGCCAAGATCGCCCGTTTCATCGCCGTTTTTTTCATGCTTTTCGCAAGCTCTCTTACCGCTCAAACCTTCCCCACCGCCGAACGGCTGACCGTCAACGACTACGCGGGCCTGATCAGCGAGGAGATCGAGGGCCCTTTGGCCTCTCGGCTGAGCGAACTGAGAAACGAAACGGGCGTCGAGATGACGGTGCTGACTCTTGAGAGGCTCTTGGACTGGTCTGACGGCATGGAGATGGAGCCCTATGCCACGGCTCTCTTCAATCACTGGGGCATCGGTGATGCGAGCCGCAACGACGGGGTCCTCGTGCTCGTCCTGCGCGACGACCGTCAGATGCGCATCGAACTGGGCGCGGCCTACGCGCGCGATTGGGACAACGTGGCATCATCGATCATTCAGGAGCGGTTTCTGCCAAACTTCAGAAACGACGATTATAACGCCGGGATACGCGACGGCGCAGATGCCATCATCGCGCAAATCGTGACGCCGTTCCAAGCTGGCGAAATGGCCCCAGAGCCCTCAAAAGCCGGCCAATACATCCTCACCGGGATCATCACGCTCTTCATCTCGATCCCTGTCATCGTCGGCTACTTCCTTTTCCACACCCGTCGGAAAGAACGCACCTGCCCACGCTGCGGACAGGTCACGCTTGTCACGGATCGAGTGACGACGCGAAGTGCCACCAAATGGTCATCTGGCAATGGAATCGCGTACCGCAATTGCCCGAGCTGCGGCTTTTCCGACCAGTCTGCGTACATGATCGCGCCGATCGCGGCGACATCGAGTTCGAGCAGCTCATCCAGTGGCGGCTTCGGCGGCGGCTCTTCCGGCGGGGGCGGTTCCTCGGGCAGCTGGTAGAGCCCGGGAAATAAGGCCCAGAGCGCTTGCAGGGCCCAAGGGCCGCTCCTATATACGCCCCAGCGGAGCGGTCTCGACGGGGGCCGCTCCAAATCCTTACGAACACGGGTGCCGCGCAAGGCGGGCCCAGCACACATCGCCAGAAAGGGATGAGAGAGCATGGCAAAAGTCATTGGCATCGACCTCGGAACCACGAACTCCTGTATCGCGATCATGGACGGTTCGCAGCCGCGGGTCATCGAAAACTCCGAAGGTGCCCGCACCACGCCGTCTATCGTGGCATTCACGGATGACGAGCGCCTCGTCGGCCAGCCTGCTAAGCGCCAGGCCGTCACCAACCCGACGAACACTATCTTTGGTGTGAAGCGCCTCATCGGTCGCCGGTTCGACGACGCCGATCTCGCTAAAGACAAGAAAAACATGCCCTTCGACGTCATCAATGGCGGTCAGGGCGATGCATGGGTCGAAGCGAAGGGCGAGAAGTACTCCCCGTCGCAGATCTCCGCCTTCATCCTGCAGAAGATGAAAGAGACGGCTGAAAGCTATCTCGGCGAGACGGTCGAACAGGCCGTCATCACCGTTCCCGCATACTTCAACGACGCCCAGCGCCAGGCAACGAAAGACGCCGGCAAGATCGCGGGCCTTGAAGTGCTGCGCATCATCAACGAGCCGACGGCCGCCGCACTGGCCTACGGTCTCGACAAGCAAGACACCCAGACGATCGCGGTCTACGACCTCGGCGGCGGCACGTTCGACGTGACCATCCTCGAGATCGACGATGGCCTTTTCGAAGTGAAATCCACCAACGGCGACACGTTCCTCGGCGGTGAAGACTTCGACATGCGCATCGTCAACTACCTCGCTGACGAGTTCAAAAAGGAAAACGGTGTCGATCTGACG
>JBCBFV010000224.1:0-4195 GCA_038527425.1 Pseudomonadota bacterium | reverse complement strand
GGGCATCCCGCTTCCTCGCAAACCGTGACCAATTTGTTCTCGCGCATGATGTCCCGGGTCTGCCTGTAGCCCTCGCCCACTGGCGCTTTGACGCGAATCCAATCGGGTTTCTTGGGCTGTGCCGCATCCGGGCGGCGCTGCTTTTCGGGGTGGCGCTGGGCGCGATCCTTAAGATCGCGGGCAGGCTTGAGGTTCGGCACTGGCGTATCGGGCATTAGCTGGTCGCTCACGTGGGGCCTTCTTGCGGTAAGACTTGGCCCTTAGATACTGGCGCGACCTTCGCTTGTCCAATCAAGTCAAAGGGATGCCGACTTGCGCCTGACGCATGGATGGTGCCGCAAGGGAAAGCTCGCGGCACCAAAGAGTGTTAACCGATCATCGGACCGTGCTTGCCGTGACGCTCCTCATAGTGACGCTTGAGGCGCCCGAGCGCGATGCGGAGCACGATTTTGCCGGAGCGCGCGGACCAGCCCATGCGCTTTTCTGCTGTTTCAAGGCCCTGCAGGAAGCAGCAGCAGCGAAGCACGACGTCACCCAGACCCGGCCCCAGATCAGCGAGCGCGTCCTGAACACGGGCGCGCGCGGCCTCCGGGCCACCGAGCCCATCGGTGGGCGTAAAGCCCGCTTGAGCCCCTGCGGTCAGGAAACGGTCCCAGTTCTGCGTGGTGCGCGGGCCCATCTGAGCCAACTCGAAATCTTCACGAAGACGCTCACCAGCGACGACCAAATCATCGCTCAGAAAGCGCTCACCGGACTTGTCTTTGCGGCGCGCGAGCGCGGCCAGCGGGCTTTCGGCGAGGTTGTAGCGCAGGCGGCGGGGGCGGTCAGAGCCCTCCTCCAGCACGTCACGTTCGGCCCATTCGCGGTGCTGGCCTGCGAAGGCCGCCTGAGAATCGGCAAAGCCTGCGGCGCGGGATTCAGCCTCGGCCAGAAGGCGCTTCAAAGCGGCGCGGCCCGCAGCCGTGATGCGATACCGCGCGATGCGCGCCTCCGGTTGATCGCAGGTGATCCAGTCTTTCAAGGCCATGGCACGCGCTACAGGGCGGTCGACAACAGCCGTTTTCGTGGTCTCACCGGCCGCTGTGTCACGCACGACGACAGCCTTATCCATGTCCTTGGCGACGGCCAAAACAGCCCCCGTTTCGCACAATCTACGCAGAATTCGACGGCCCTCACGGGCAATCGTTTCCTCTGATGGCGCCCCGTCCGGCGCCTCAATCAGTTGATGTTTCATGTCACGGCCTTTCCTGTCACCGAGCGGAACTGAGTTACGCAAGAGACCGGCCCCAATGTGGCGCAGCCCCTCGTCTACCAGCGGATCATCCCGGCGCGACTCGAACCGTCGCACCTGGCGGGACACAGTGGACGGGTTCAGCCCCGTCAAACGTGCAACCGCCCGAATAGAAAGCCCTGCCTCGGTGTGGATCAGGTAATGCCGGGCCGCTTCAGGAAGCCAAGCCGGCAGGCCTGTTAACTTGTGTTGCGCGGTGACATGCATTGCGCATGTACCCCCATACTTGTCTTATCCCCAAACCATCCCCAGACCTATCCACAGACAGCCCCGGAGCAGGTTCAACCTAGACGTGCATTGGTTACCGGATGGTTAATAATCGCTGATTTCTCAACATTTATCGATAAATCAGAAGCAGTTCTGAACGGAGCGCTCGCCATAATTGGGTAGGACGCAACAGGGGACCACCCTGTGTCACCTTTGTATCGTACTCACTTAGGAGCGTAACGATGCAAGATCTTCAGACAATGTTATCCACAATCCAGCGCCCACGCCTTTTGGTCTCGGCGGCGCGCCACGGGCTCTCTGAATACAATCGCAACTATCATTTGAAGCGAATCCTTAACGTCACCCACCTGCCATCGATCGGTGAGGGTGCGATGCGCCTGATGGAAATCGAGGCCATGCACGACACCGCGCGCCGCGAAGGTGACGGCTCGTATTCGCTGTCGCGTCACATCGATGTGCTGATCGCGCTGATGGGTGAGGCCCAACTTCTGCGCGGGGCCTGACCCTTTAGACGAAGGCGTCCGGCATAGACGCTTTCTTTTCGGCCACGTAGGCATCGAGCGCCTGCATGATGGCCGGATCAAGATGCGGCTGCTCGTAGGCCGCCAGCAGTTTTTCGACCCGCGCCGTGGCGAGAGCTTGCGTATCCCGCGACCCCTCATCCGCCCACGTCTCGTAGGGTTTGTAATCCAGCACTTCACTGCGCCAGAACGCGTCCTTGTAGTTGGCATGCGTGTGAGCGGCGTCGAGATAGTGCCCCCCCGGCCCCACTTCGCGCAGCGCGTCCATCGCCAGCGCGTTCTCATCATGGGCCACGCCAGCTGCCATCTTGTGCAGCGTGCCGAGTTGATCTGCGTCCAAAACGAATTTCTCAAAGGACGACACGAGGCCGCCTTCCAGCCACCCGCAGGAGTGCAGCATGAAGTTCACGCCCCCCATGAGCGCGGCGTTAAGCGTGTTGGACGTCTCGTAGGCCGCCTGCGCGTCTGGCAGTTTCGATCCACACAGTCCCCCGCCTGAGCGGAACGGCAGGCCCATGCGCCGCGCAAGCTGACCCGCGCCGTAAAGGATCTGGCTCGCCTCGGGCGTGCCAAAGGTCGGCGCGCCGGAGTTCATGTCGATCGAGGTCACGAAAGTCCCGAAGATCACGGGCGCGCCCGGGCGGATGAGCTGGCTATAGGCGATGCCTGCCATCACCTCGGCCAAGACCTGGACGAGCGTGCCGGCCACGGACACCGGCGCCATGGCCCCGCCCACGATGAACGGCGACACGATGGCTGCCTGATTGTTGGCGGCATAGACCTCAAGCGCGCCCATCATCACGCTGTCGAAGGTCAGCGGTGAGTTGATGTTGATGAGCGAAGTCATCACCGTGTTTTCCTGCACGAAGTCCTTCCCGAAGAGGATCTCGCACATCTCCACGCTGTCTTGGGCGCGCGAGGGTTCCGTCACCGATCCCATGAACGGCTTGTCGGAGAGCACCATGTGGGCGCGCAGCATATCGAGGTGACGTTTGTTCACGGCCACATCCGTGGGCTCGCACACCGTGCCGCCGGAATGGTGCAACCATTTGGACATGTAGCCCAGTTTCACGAACTTCTCGAAGTCGGCCATGGTCGCGTAGCGGCGACCGCCTTCTGCGTCGCGCACGAAGGGAGGGCCATAGACCGGCGCGCAGACGAGGGACTTGCCGCCGATGACCACGTTGCGTTCGCTGTTGCGTGCGTGCTGCGTAAAGGACGATGGCGCCGTGGAGCAAAGCTTGCGCGCCAGACCGCGCGGCAGGCGCACCCTCTCCCCATCGACATCAGCGCCCGCGTCCTTCCAGCGCTTGAGCGCCTCGGGGTTTTCGACAAAGGCCACGCCGATCTCTTCGAGCACCTGCTCTGCGCGATCTTCAATGATCTCGAGCGCCTCGGTGTTCAGGAATTCCAAGACCGGGATGTTGCGCTCGATGTACTTGGCGGCTTCGATCTTGATGCCGGTGCGCGCGGCGCGACGGGCGGCGCCACCGCCACCACGGGCACGGCGGGTACGGGTCGGTGCATCAGTCATGGCAAAATCCCCTCTCAAAGTTACCGCTTATCTAGGGCCAAGCCCGACATCTGCACGGCGCAAAAGCGACCCCTAAAATCCTTCTGCGAAGAATCCGGCCTGCACAGAAAATTTCCACTGCCGCTTTGCGCAGCTCTCGTGACGTGCGCCATCACAGGTTCTTATTTGCAGACTCCCCGCGAAGAACCTAAAGCCCGGTCATGGAACATGATCGCTTGCTCATCATCGACTTTGGGTCCCAGGTCACTCAGCTTATCGCGCGCCGGCTCCGGGAACTCAGCGTCTACTGCGAAATCCACCCCTTCCAGAATGTCACTGCCGACTTCCTTGCGAAGTTCGCGCCGAAGGCCGTGATCTTCTCGGGCGGGCCGGCCAGTGTGATCGACGAAGGATCCCCTCGACCCCCAGAAGCGGTGTTTGATCTGGGCGTGCCGATCCTTGGCATTTGCTATGGCCAGCAGGTGATGATGCAGATGCTGGGCGGCCGCGTTGAGCGGGGCCACGGCACAGCAGAATTCGGCCGCGCCTTTGTGACGGCTGGTGACGAGGCGCTGGGCCTCCTCGACGGCTGGTTCGGCGAGGGGGATGAGCAGGTCTGGATGTCCCACGGCGACCACGTGA
>JBCBFV010000223.1:0-4214 GCA_038527425.1 Pseudomonadota bacterium | reverse complement strand
AAGCTGACCGTGGCACGTGCCCGTAAGATCCAGCGTTTCCTGTCCCAGCCGTTCGACGTGGCCGAAGTCTTCACCGGTTCCCCCGGTGTGCAGGTCCCGCTCGAAGACACCATCGCTTCCTTCAAGGCCGTTGTGGCTGGCGAGTACGATCACCTGCCCGAGGGCGCCTTCTACATGGTTGGCGGCATCGACGAGGTGAAGGCGAAGGCCGAGAAGATGGCTGCGGAGGCCGCGTAAGATGGCATTCCAATTCGACCTCGTGAGCCCTGAGCGACGCCTGGCGTCGTTCGAGGCGACCGAGGTGCAAATCCCAGGTGCGGACGGCGACATGACGGCAATGCCCGATCATTCGCCCGTCATCACCACGCTGCGTCCGGGCGTCCTGCGCGCCATGGGCTCTGACGGGGAGAAGGCTTATGCGGTGACCGGCGGTTTCGCCGAAATCACGCCGACGGGTGCTTCGGTCCTGGCAGAGCGCGCGATGCCGCTCTCTGACGTCACGGGAGAGGTCATGGATGACCTCATCGCGGACGCCAAAGCAGCAGCAGACGGCGCCACCGGCGACGCCAAAGATGCAGCAGACAAGCTGGTCGCAGACTACGAGGCCCTCAAAGCCGCCGTCTGAACCGGCCAAATATGGCTCAAAAGAGGCCCTTTCGACGCGATCGAAGGGGCCTTTTTTCTATTTGGCCATAAATTCACCTCTCTTCGTGGGTATTGTTTCCTGAGACTAGTGAATTGTTGGGTGCCATGCGGCGGCTAAGAAACCATCTGATCGGACTCGATAACGGGGAACTCACGCTGTTCTCCGACTTTGAGAATGGTGGCCCTATGTGGGCCGGCAAAGGGCCACGGCTGTCGCGTAGTCCGATCCTCTTCTCCGAACGCTTCAAGACCCCGCCGATGGTGCAGGTATCGCTGTCGATGTGGGATATGGATTCCGGACCAAACGCACGGATGGAGATCACCGCAGAGGCCGTCACAGAGACCGGCTTTGACGTGGTGTTCCGGACCTGGGGCGACACGCGTGTGGCGCGAGCACGGGCGACATGGATGGCCATGGGCGAGCTCCGCGATTCCGACGAATGGGACCTCTACTAACGCAAAGACGCGCCCGGAGAGCCGGACGCGCCTTGGGATTCAGTAGCGTTGTGTTTTCGGCTTAAGCGGCCTTGCGACGACGCGTCATCGCCAGACCACCAAGCGCACCACCGAGCAGCAGGATGCCCGCAGGCAGCGGCACAGGCGCCATCTCGTAGACGATGTCGAGCGCGGCCAACGCGCCGTCGGCTACGCCCGCCAAGTCGTTGTTCACGTCCACGGTGAACGTGAACGAAGACCCCACGAGGTTCAGCGAGCCGGAGTATCCCCAACCGTTGCCGCCGTCGGCAGACAGCTCGCCACCATAGGCCATGCCAGTGCCGTTAACGATCAGGGCCTCGCCCGGGCCGTCTGCGTAAAGGTCGAAGCCCGCGAAGCCCACGAGCAGGACCTCGTCGCTGAAAGTCACGGTCACCGATTGCGATACGCCATCCGGGTTCGAGATCTCGTCATCGATGATGCCAATCCCGTCGTTGTCGCACGCAAGCATCGTGCCGCACGGAAAGAGGGTGTCGTTGTTCACCATATCGTCGAAGTTGATGCCTTCAGGATCCGACGACAGCGAGACGGTGAGGCCGTCATAGTCTGCTGATGTCACGCCCGTGCTCCAAACGTCGGAGTCAGTGAAGTCGATGATCATCGCGTTTGCCGCGCCTGAAAGTGCCAGCGTGGCAGCGCCAGCAAGTAGAGTGTGTTTAACCATAATACGAATCCCAAACCGAGAGAGCACCCACGGTCGCAATTGACGTCAGTCGCCACGAATTCGCCAGAATTTTGTCTAAATTCCTTAATTTCAGGAACTTTGCGGAAACAAAGATGAAGCCGGAGAGGTATTCTCCGGCTTCAGTCGTCAATCCATGCTTAGGCCTGCCCGGCCTTGGGCTCAGCTGCCTTGAAGCTGCCTTACTCCCACTCGTAGAGACCTTCGTAGATCGGACCGAGTGTAGCGTCGTCGAAGAGGGAACTGACCGAGGTGCCGTTCCAGATATTCAGAATGGCCTGAGCAAAGATCGGTGCGGTGGGCACGATGCGGATGTTTTTGCAGTTCTTCACCGCGTCGGTGGCCTCGATTGTGTCGGTGATCACGAGCGTCTTCATGACGGAGTTCGTGATCCGCTCCACTGCGGGGCCGGAGAGGACGCCATGCGTGATGTAGCTGTGCACCTCGGTTGCGCCGTGGTCGAGCAGCACCTCTGCCGCTTTGCAAAGCGTACCTGCGGTGTCGCAGATGTCGTCCACGATGAGGCATTTCTTGCCCTTCACATCGCCGATAACCGTCATTTCGGCGATTTCGCCAGGCTTCTCGCGCCGCTTGTCTACGATGGAGAGAGGCGCGCCGATGCGTTGTGCGAGCTCGCGCGCGCGGGCCACGCCGCCGACGTCGGGGCTGACGACCATCACATCGCTGAGGTCGCCAAAGTGGGAGCGAATATCGAGCGCGAATATGGGCGAGGCATAGAGGTTGTCGACCGGAATATCGAAGAAGCCCTGGATCTGAGCAGCGTGCAGATCCATGGTGAGAACCCGTTCGATGCCTGCCTCCAGCACCATATTCGCCACTAACTTAGCGGAAATCGGCGTTCGGGCCTTGGTGCGGCGGTCCTGGCGCGCATATCCGAAGTAGGGGATGACGGCCGTAATACGTGAGGCCGACGAGCGGCGGAGCGCGTCAGAGATGATCAGCAGCTCCATCAGGTTGTCGTTGGCCGGACGTGAAGTCGGCTGGATGATGAACATGTCCTCGCCACGCACGTTCTCGAACACCTCGACGAAGACCTCGCCATCGTTGAAGCGCTCAACACGGGCGTCCACTAGCCCGAATTGATGGCCCCGGCTCATGCCGACCCGACGGGCGACCGCCTTGGCCAGTTTCATATTCGCATTGCCGGAAATGAGCTTTGGCTCTGAGGAAGTTGCCATTGTTGTCCCCCGTGACTGTCCCCCACGTCAGCGGTGCCTTCTGGCGACTCGCGACGTTGACTGCGCCTAACACGGACCTACTGTGCGACCAACACCAAGACGGCTCGCGAGGTTAAACGTGGCACATATCGACTACTACTTTTCCACCATCTCCCCCTACACCTATCTCGCGGGCACGCGAATGGAGGAGGTCGCCGCCAAGCACGGCGCCACGATCACCTACAAACCGCTCGACATCATCACCCTGTTTGCGCGCACTGGCGGCACGGCCCCGAAGGATCGTCACCCTGCGCGTCAGGAATACCGCGCGCAGGAGCTTGTGCGGCAGGCAGATAAGCTCGGCATGGCATTCAATCTGAAGCCAGCGCATTGGCCCACGAACCCGGCACCGTCGTCCTACGCCTTCATTGCCGCCATCAAAGCAGGCGGCGATCTTGGCGCGCTTGTGCATGCCTTCACCCGCGCGTGCTGGGCAGAGGAGAAAGACATCGCCGAGGACAGCGTTATCCGCGAATGCCTCAGCGCCGCTGGCTTTGATCCAGCACTGGCTGACAGCGGGCTGTTGGCCGGGGCAGAGGCCTATGCCCAGAACCTCGAAGACGGTGTGAATGCCGGTGCCTTTGGGGCCCCTTTCTACATCACCGATGACGGCGCACGGTTCTGGGGGCAGGACCGAATTGAAGACCTCGATCGTCACCTTTCAGCGTGAGGCAGTGGGGCGAGGGGCGTTGCCTCCTCATTCACTGCTCTCTGAGCCATTCGGGTACGCTGGCGCGCCTCGCAGAGGCGCTGCCGGGTGGTGCGCGTGCCTTCGACCTTCCGGGCCATGGGGATGGCCCGGCATGGGACGGCGGGGATTATCAAGCACAGGCGGTGGCCATGGCAAAGGCGGCGTGCCCGGCGCCTGGCCCCGTGTTTGGGCATTCCTTCGGTGGCACCGTCGCGCTGCGGTTCGCAGTGGAGAACCCCGATCTCGTAACCTCACTCACCCTCGTGGAGCCTGTCTTTTTTGCGGCTCTGAGGCTCCATGACGCTGAGGCCTACGCCGCCCACCGCGCTACCTTTGCTGCGATTGAAGAGCGTCTAGAGACCGGCAACTTCCACGAAGCGGCGGAGCTGTTCACGACCATGTGGGGCGGGGCGCCTTGGCGGCTGATGCCGCAGCGCTTCAAAGACGGATTGGCGGCCCAGAT
>JBCBFV010000222.1:0-4215 GCA_038527425.1 Pseudomonadota bacterium | reverse complement strand
CACGCGCGCGGCGTCACGCTTCACCTGGCGCATACGCGCGGTGTTCTCGAGCGCGCCGGTCGCCTGCTGGAAACGCAGGTTGAAGGCTTCTTTCTTGAGGTTGGTCAGCTCTTCACGGAGCTGGTCGGGAGTCTTCTCCCGCAGTTCGCTGGCGTTCATGCGCCTCTCCTTTGGTTCTCACCGGTAGGCCCTGCCCAGTTGGCGACAGGTCACCCGATTCCCGATGGGTTCAGAATGAGCGCTGCGTTTAGCGGCGCTGGCTCCGCCGCGCAACCCCCTGAGGCGAGGCGGACGCAATACGACAGTGGGGCAGGATCATTTTCGCTTCGCAACGATGTACCGGCTAAGCAGCACCCCACTTTGATCGATCGTTTCTACGATCTCGAAACCCGCGGCCTCAATCCGATGGCCGAGTTCAGGCGAACCAATGAAGTTCACGGACGGGGCTTTCCCAAATGCTTGCATGAGGGGAACCGCAATTCTGTTGATGAGAAAGAACTTCAGGCTGAACCCTTCGGGCGCGCACACGGTCTTGGAAATGAAGACCCCGCCCGGCTTCGTAAGTGACGCAACATGTGAAAGCGCTTGGTCCAGGTCCGGGACAAGATGCAGAAGGTTATGAGCCAGAACCGCGTCGTAGGACGCCCCCTCCTTGCTATGGTCGTGAACCTCGGCCACTTGGAAAGTCACATGCTCCAGGCCCTCTTCGGCCAGCTTTTCGTTGGCAATCTCGATCATGCCGGGGGCAAGGTCTGAGGCTGTGAGTTTAGCAACATGAGGCGCGATCAGCAGAGCGGTTGACCCTGTGCCGCATCCGATCTCCAGCACATTGTCCTCCGGTTTGAGATAAGACTTCGTGCGTTCAAGCGTCTTGAGATAGCCGTCCATATTGCTGATGGGATCGGCTGCGTATTTGCGCGCGGTCTTACTCCAGAAGGCCGCGTCTTTTGATGCACTCATGTGTTCTTCCTTATGCAGAGGACAGTGTTTGTTGTCCGCTCATTCTTGCTCCGGCGCGTGAGGTTGGCTTCCATAGAGGACCCACTACAGCAGGTTCACCCCTGCCCTTTCTCCCCCAACCGCGCGCGAAGCTCTGCAATCTCGGCCTGGAGCGGCGCCACCGCACGAGCTATCGCGGTTTGTACGATTGCTTCCGGGTAAAGGGCGGGAATGTACTGCGGGCAGTTCCAATCCATCGCGACGATGTCGACCGTCAAAATGCGCTCGGCCGTGAGGCCGGGAGTGACGACCTCTGATGCACTCTCAGGCGCCTCGGCCAAAGGCACGAGCGTCGCACGGCCTTGGATCTTGAGCCGCGCTTTAGCCGCGTAATCCATAAAGAAGAGGGAGACCCGGTCATCTCTCGCGAGGTTCCCTTGCGAGATATACTGCCTATTCCCGCGATAATCCGCGCAGGCGATACGCGAAGGGCCGATAACGCGCACAAAGCCCGCCGCCCCGCCGCGGTGCTGCACATAAGGCCAGCCATCCGCCGTCACCGAGGCCAAGTAAAAGCTCTCCCGCGACTGGATAAAGGCAATGTCGTCCTCGCTCAGCGCCTCCTGAGCGCGGCGCGGATACATCTTCTGATACCGCTCATAGGTGCCGTCGGCCTTCTGCAAATCAGCGACCGCTTCGTGAAACATCAGCTCTGCATAGTTCTCCATGGGCGGTCTCCTTGCCTATCGGGCCTTCCCACAGTCTGCGCGGCACGGTAACGGAGCGCCATGGCTATTTCCGATCTCTTCACCACCCGCCTCTACCGCGCCCGCCTGAATGATTTTGGGAAGGGCGTCGATCCGGATGAACTCGACGCTTCCTGCCGTGCGATCGCCGAGGATGACGAAGCGGGTGAGGCCTGGTGCGATGAGAACGATTTTCCGGGCTACACGTCCTATGCCTCGCTCACCGACCTGCCCTGGCGCTTTCCGATCTTTGCCGATGTGGTGGCAGCACTCGATGCCCATGTCGCGGCCTTCGCGGACGCGCTCGCCTTTGATCTGGGCGACAAAGCGCTCCAGCTTGAGGATATCTGGATCAACATTCTGCCCGAGGGCGGGATCCACACCGCCCATATCCATCCGCATTCGGTGATCTCAGGCACGACCTATGTGGCGATGCCCGAGGGGACGAGCGCGCTCAAGCTCGAGGACCCGCGCCACCAGATGATGATGGCCGCCCCACCCCGCCGTGCGGATGCGCCCGAGGCGCAGCAGAGCTTTGTCTACGCCAAGCCCGCCGTGGGCGACGTGCTGCTCTGGGAAAGCTGGCTGCGCCACGAGGTGCCGATGAACATGGCCGAAGACGACCGCATCTCCGTCAGCTTCAACTATCGCTGGGGCTGAGCGGCGTGCCCGTCGGCCTCTGACCTGAGCGCTCGGCGCGAAAGCGCCATGCCCGACCTCCCCCACGGGAGGGCATACCGCGGCAACGTTCATTGGATCGCCGCCGCAGTGTCAGTCAAAAACACGCTTCGCTCGCACCGAGGAGCCCTCCCGAGGTCGGGCATGGCGCTCCCGCTTAGTCCTTCTGCAGACCTTCATGGGCCATCACCTCTTCCCCGTTGTGCACGAGGCGGGACTTCCACGGGATCGGGTTACGCAGGGCAAAATGGGCCATGCAGGCGTTCTCTGCCTCTTCCATCAGATCAAGGATGCGCTGCTCCGGCTCGTCGCTCTCGATGAGGACATGGGTCTCGATCCCCTCCATCGACCCATCGGTCGTATGGCCAAGCTGGCGCATATTGCTGAGGTTCGTCTTAAAGCCCACGCGCTGCTCCAGCTTCATGGATTTGATCGTGATCCCGCGCGCTGTGTAGATGTCGGTGAGGTGCGTCATCAGGCAAAAACCGATGCCTGCACACATGAACGCCAGCGGCGGCGGCGCCGTGTCATCGCCTACAGGCGTTTGTTCGTCGCAATAGAGCTTCACCGCGGAGAAGCCCGGAATGTTCACCTGAACCGAGCCCTCTTTCCTCTGACGGCCGGTGCTCTCAGCGGTCAGCACGACCTCGAATTCAAGCGGCTCTGGCGGCTTGGCCTTCTTGAACGGCTTGCTTTCAAATTGGGTGGGCTCGGGCAGCGTCTCGTTACGCTCCCCGACGCGGTAAGTACCGGGCATGGTGGTCTCCTTCTAGTGAGACGCACCATAGTGCCTGATCAGACTTTGGCGAGGAGATCCTCGAGCCACGGCAGCGCGATATCCTCGGGCATATCGCCACCAGAGGCGTCATAGATGCCGCGCTCACCCACCATCTGAGCCTTGCAGGCGATCATCTCGTTCATCAGGCTCTCAGAACCGTGGTTGAACGTCTCAGAGAACGTGCGGTCGCCCAGACCAAAGATCCCGAACTTGAGCTCGCTCAGATCCGGCTTTGCAGACTTCAGCTTGTCAAAGAACGCCTCAGCCGTGGAGGGCAACTCGCCCGTCCCGAAGGTGGAGCACACAAGGACGTGGAACTGCGACGCATCAAGCGCGGTGGGATCGACATCGTCCATGTCCGAAACTTGCGTCTCATGACCGTCAGCGCCTGCCGCCATGTCCTCGGCAAGCATCTCTGCCGTGCCGGTCTCTGTCCCGTAGAGAAAATGAATATTCACGTCCCGAACTCCTACTGCCGCGCCGCCGGCGGATATCTCGAATTAGCGATATCGCTAGAGTAGCGCGCTGCAATCCGCAATCCCGTCGCTGCATCGAAAAAGTGCATGTGATGAAGAGATGCAGCCCCGGCGCGCCAGCGCCATGCCCGTCCTCCCCCCCGGGAGGGCATACTGCTAAGGCTGCAAGTAGAACCGAGGCCTGACGCGTGGAGAGACGCATTCTCCAAACAAACCCAGCGCCGCCCTCCCGAGGTCGGGCATGGCGCTACTTATGGAGTGCTGTGCCTTGGCTTTTCGCGATTTAGTCAGGCCGTCCTCGAAAAAACATGCGGATCGCTTGGTTGCCCTGCACAATGAAGCGCACGATGCCCCAACCGAAAAGCACAATGCCCGAACATCCTATGAGCATGGCCCATGGCGACATCTCGGGGGAGCCCCGATCAGGTCCGTAGACGACGACGTCGAAGGCCGCGCCAATGGTCATCACGACGGCGCCCGCCATCACCAACAACAGCGTAGCGCCAAGGTACCTGAACCCTTTTGGCCTGACTTCATCGCTCATGTACGAACCCCTATCCCCTATAATGAAACGCGGCCCCTTTCGGAGCCGCGTTTC
>JBCBFV010000221.1:0-4220 GCA_038527425.1 Pseudomonadota bacterium | reverse complement strand
CGCCCACGCGGGTTTGCGCCGTGGGCGACGGATGCGTCCGGCCTCAAGGTCGAGGCCAAGGGCAACGGTGAGACATACTACATCTTCCTACGCACCCCTGATCTGAACCGGTTCTCTTGGTCGTTCCGTGCGACTTTCGAAGCGGGCGAGGATTGGCAAGAGATCGAGCTTCCTTTCGAGGCCTTCAAACCCTCCAGCGCCGACATGCCACAGAGCTTTGACCCCGCACGCGTCAGCAGCATTGGCATCGTGGCCTACGGGCGCGAGCACGATGCAGATGTGAGTGTGCGCTCTATCGCCCTTTACTAAGCCGCGCGCGCGGGACAGGGTCGCGCGATGGCGCAAAGACCTCTCTACGGTGTTCTCTGGATGGTGCTCACGGGGCTGCTCTTTGTGGGCGTGGCCACGATCGTGAAGCATATGGGCGGGCGCGTGCCTGCCGCTCAGGCAGCATTCCTGCGCTACGTGCTGGGTCTGGTCTTTCTGGTGCCAATGCTCGCACCCATGTGGCGCGAGGGTCTGACGCCTTGGGCCGGGGGGATGTTCGCGCTGCGCGGGCTCGTGCATTCGCTTGGCGTGATCACCTGGTTCTTTGCCATGGGCACGCTGCCTGTCGCAGAGGTCGCCGCGCTTAACTACCTCACGCCGGTGGGGGTCACGATTGGCGCGGCGCTGTTTCTTGGTGAGCGTCTGGCACTACGCCGGATTCTGGCCATCCTCTTTGCCCTCTTCGGCGTTTTCGTGATCTTGCGTCCCGGATTTAGAGAGGTGGAGCTTGCACATCTGTCCATGCTGGGCACGGCGGCGGCATTTGCGGCGTCTTACCTGCTGGCAAAGATCATGTCCGGCCATGTGAGCCCTACGATGGTGGTGGGCATGCTCTCGATCACGGTGACGATCGGGCTCGCGCCCTTTGCAGCGGCCGTTTGGATCACACCGTCGATGGCTGATCTGGCGTGGCTCTTCCTCGTGGCAGCGTTGGCCACGGCGGGGCACTACACGATGACCATGGCCTTCCGAGAGGCCCCGATGACCGTCACCCAGCCGGTTACCTTCCTTCAGCTTGTGTGGTCGGTGCTCGTGGGGCTCTTGCTCTTCGGTGATCCGCTCGACGGATATGTGATCTTGGGCGGCGTGATGATCATCGCGGCCGTGAGCTACATCACTTTCCGTGAAGCGCTGAAGCGGCGCGGGGTCACGCCGCCAGTACCTGCTACGAAGTAGCGGTCAGCGGGTTGCGGCCGCCGTGAGCTGCGCGTCGCGGTAGCGTACAAAGAGGATCGCTCCCACCGCGGCCAGCGATGTTGCGCACATGATGTAGATCAGGGGGAAGGCCGTGCCGCCGGTGCCAAGCGCCACGCCGGCAAAGGCCGAAAGGGCCGCACCACCGCCCAGCATCATCGACCCACCAAGGCCAGACGCGGTGCCCGCGAGTTGCGGGCGCACCGAAAGCATGCCCGACGTCGCATTCGGGATCACCATCCCGTTGCCGAGGCCTACGAAGGTCATGAAAGCAAAGAAGATGAAGGCGCTTTGCACACCGAGTGAGAACACGAGCAGCTGCGTCAGCATCCCTCCCGAGCACAGCGTCGCGCCCCACAGGATCATGTTGTTGATCCCAAACCGCACGGAATAGCGCCCCGATATCCAGTTACCGACGAAGTAGCCGATGGCGGGCGCCCCGAAATAGACGCCCAATTGCGAAGGGGTGAGGCCAAAGACCTCCGCACCCACGTAAGGCGCGCCACCCAGATAGGCGAAGAAGGCGCCGGAGCAGAAGGCAGCTGCAAGATTGTACCCCCAAAACCGGGGCGAGGTGAGGAGGGCAGGGTAGTCCCTCACCTGATCCCGGAAGCTTGCGTTCTTGCGCGGGGCGGTTTCGCCCATGTCGAAATAGACGAGCACGGCGATCAGCGCGCCGAACGCGAAGAGAAGCCAGAAGTTCGCCTGCCATCCGAAGCCGTCGTCAAGAAGGCCGCCAATCGCCGGGCCGATCATTGGCACAACCGACATGCCCATCGTCAGGTAGCCCAACATAGATGCCGCGCGGTCTTGGCTCACCAGATCGCGCACCACAGCACGGCTCAGCACCATACCAACCACGATCGCCGCCTGCGCCATGCGGAAGACAAGGAAGACTTCGACCGTGGTCGCAAAAAGGCATCCGAGCGTGGCCAACATGAAGAGCGCGATGCCTGTCAGAACCACCGGGCGGCGACCATAGCGGTCAGAGATCGGCCCAATGACCAGTTGCAGCAGCGCGTTGAACCCGAGGTAGAGCGCCACGGAAAGCTGCATGATCCCGTAGTCAGTGCTGAAATAGGCCGTCATGCCCGGCAGCGACGGCAAGAAGATGTTCATCGCCAAGGCCGAGACGCCTGCGAGGATGATCAGCGTGCTTAGATGCGGCGGGGTGGTACGGTCCAAATATCGGACGCGGGAGGGATCGGGCATTGTCTCAGCTTAACGGTCTGGAAGCGCGGCGCTACGCACAACACGGAGGGCCACGATGCACACTCGTCCTGATTCTGCCCTGAATGCGAGCGCAAACACCCGAAACTCGCGGGAAAAGGGGGCACTTTTCGCTTTCATTGCGCCGCAATGCAGCATAACGAAAGAATACTTCGCGGCCCTGACGGCCCCGCCACTTAAGGAGGCTGAAAAACGTCCATGACCGACATCCTGCAAGAGCTTGAATCCCGCCGCGCCGATGCCCGCCTTGGAGGCGGCCAAAAGCGCATCGACGCGCAGCATGCCAAAGGCAAACTCACTGCGCGTGAACGTCTCGACCTTTTGCTTGATGAGGGCTCCTTTGAGGAGTTCGACATGTTCGTGGCCCACCGCTCCACCGACTTCGGGATGGAAAAGAACCGCCCTGCAGGCGACGGCGTGGTAACGGGCTGGGGCACGATCAACGGGCGTCAGGTCTACGTCTTCAGCCAGGACTTCACGGTGCTGGGTGGCTCGGTCTCTGAGACGCACGCTCAGAAGATTTGCAAGATTCAGGACATGGCGCTGCAGAACGGGGCGCCTCTGATCGGTCTCAACGATTCCGGCGGCGCGCGCATCCAAGAAGGCGTGGCCTCGCTCGCGGGTTACGCTGAGATCTTCCAGCGCAATGTCACCGCTTCAGGCGTGATCCCTCAGATCTCCGTCATTATGGGCCCTTGTGCGGGCGGGGCAGTCTATTCGCCGGCCATGACCGACTTCATCTTCATGGTGCGCGATAGCTCCTACATGTTCGTGACCGGTCCGGACGTAGTGAAGACGGTCACCAACGAGGTTGTCACCGCCGAGGAGCTGGGGGGCGCCACAACCCACACCAAGAAAAGCTCCGTCGCCGATGGCGCTTTCGAAAATGACGTGGAAGCGCTGGCCGAAATCCGGCGCCTGTTCGACTTCCTGCCGCTCAACAACCGCTCCAAAGCGCCTGTGCGCCCCTTCTTCGACAGCCCTGAGCGTCAGGAGGCGAGCCTCGACACGCTGATCCCCGCGAACCCCAACACGCCCTACGATATGAAGGAGCTCATCCTGAAGATCGCGGACGAGGGGGACTTCTATGAGATCCAGGAAGACTTCGCGGCCAACATCATCACCGGCTTCATGCGCCTTGAGGGCTCGACCGTGGGCGTGGTGGCAAACCAACCGATGGTGCTGGCGGGTGTGCTCGACATCGACAGCTCCCGCAAGGCCGCGCGCTTTGTGCGCTTCTGCGATGCTTTCGACATCCCCGTGCTGACGCTGGTGGATGTGCCTGGCTTCCTGCCGGGGACGAGCCAAGAATACGGCGGCGTCATCAAGCACGGCGCCAAGCTCCTTTACGCCTATTCCGAGGCCACCGTGCCCATGGTCACCGTCATCACGCGCAAGGCCTATGGCGGCGCCTATGACGTGATGGCTTCCAAGCATATCGGGGCGGACTTCAACTACGCCTGGCCCACCGCCGAGATCGCGGTGATGGGGGCCAAGGGTGCCTCCGAGATCATCCACCGCGCCGATGCAGGCGACCCAGAGAAGCTCGCCCAGCACACGGCGGACTATGAGGAGCGGTTCGCGAACCCCTTCGTCGCGGCCGAACGCGGCTTCATCGACGAGGTGATCATGCCCCAAAGCACGCGCCGCCGCGTGTGCCGGGCATTCGCGTCGCTTCGCAACAAGGCCGTGCATAGCCCTTGGAAAAAGCACGACAATATTCCGCTGTGATCCGCCTAAGCCTTCAC
>JBCBFV010000220.1:0-4237 GCA_038527425.1 Pseudomonadota bacterium | reverse complement strand
GTAGCGTTCCAGAACTTCTAAACGCGCCTCTACCGAACCGATCACCGACTTAAGGAAACCTTCATAGGCGCGGTGCACACCCAGGATGAGGCCCGTGGGCGGCGTGTTCTGATCGAGCGTGACGACCTTGCCATCGCTGACGTCGGCGATGCGGCCAAGCGCGAGGCACTGATAGCCTTCACGCGGCTTGTCTCTGAGCGCGAGTTCAAGGCGCGGGGTCGCGATTTCCACTGAGGCTTCCACGCGGGAGGCGGCGCTCACGTCTGCGACGCCCGCCTCATCGCGGATCACATAGCGGGTGGAGGCGTCCTCCGGCATGCCGATATCGCGGTCGTTCTGGGCCGCATTTGGCAGCGTCAGCCAGATCGTTTTTCCGATGGCTTCCTCGGGCACGTCGATCTCGCGGGGCAGGGGGGCCGTGTGGGGCGCATCGAAGGGCGTCCCGTCCGGCATGATGCCCGCGATCTTTTCGAGTTCCAGACGTCCCTGGCGCAGCTGCGCCTGATCAAAGCCGAGCTCTGCCACGCCCCAAGGAAACGGGGTCGCATGGGCTGTCCGAGCCTGGAGGGATTTCTCCATGTAGCGGTCAGATTGCTGGAGATGTTGGGGCTTGATGAACAAGCCTTCCTTCCAGGCGACCTTGCTGTAACGCGACATATTAAGGCAATGGCTCCACTTTAAATTCGGATAGGTTGTATGCCGATCCGCTCAGTCACTTTGGGCGGTGCGGCCCCTTGCGTCAAGCTTGGGCCAACCGTGGGATTTCAGGGGGTTGGAGAAAAGTTGACAGCTGTCAACTTTTGGCAACTACCGCCCCGTCCCTGAAAAAGTTGACAGCTGTCAACTTTTTCCCCGAGCGCGGTTCAGATTGGCCATCACGAGACGGGCCACGGAGAACTTCCCAAGGTCCTGTTCGCGCGTGAGATGGCGCAAATATCCGCCCGGCGATCTGATCTCCTCGATCCGTTCAACAAGGCAGCAAACCACAAGCCCTGCCGTCTCCGGTCCCATCGCGCCAACGGCATCGTCCCAAGCCGAGGGGCTGATCCCGATCATGCCACGTAGGAAAGCTCCCAGACCCGCGATATCCCTTGGGTTCCTGATATCACCTTGCGCATAGCTTAGGGCCTCAGGGATCGACTTCAGCACCAAAGCGAACGGAATGTTCATCTCTTCGGGTGACGGATCAAGAGAGGTGTCGGTCGCGCTATTCTCCTCTTCTGAGGAGGATTCAAAATCTGGAGTATCTGTATTTGAATTCTGATGGTGACAGCCAAAATGAGCGGCATCGGCGCTCGTATCTTCTGTTTTTGCGAGCGTGCGTTCCACTTGCTGGCTTAGGTCCACGACCTCAGCGCTCAATGCTTCCAGCTCTTCGAAGCTCAGCTTGCGGCGCAGACGGCGCGTGCAGTCGAGGAGGGCGATGAGAAGCGGCTCCCAATCGCCCGGAAAGCCCTCTTCAAGCCCGTATAGAGCCAGTTTCTGAGCATCGCGCTTGCGCAGCACTACCCGCTCCCGGAGCGCTTTGTAGCGCGCCTCCGCCTCGCGGGCGGCTTGAGCGGCCTGGGCGATCTCAGCAGCCCTCAGACGCAGCGGTGTAAGGTCGAACCCGAAGGCGCGAGAGATCTCTCCATCGAAGTCCCGCGCGGCGTAGCGTTTCCCGTTTGGGCTGTCATGGCGCAGGATTAGACCCGCATTCACCAGCGCGGAGAGGTGACGACGCAGCGTGCTCTCAGGCATCCCGTGGAGCCGCTCTGAGAGCGCCTTGTTCGACGGAAACACGATCAGCGACGCATTCCCGCCCAGTCTCTGTTCCGGCAGAAAACCGAGCAAAACGTCGAGAACGCCAAGCTCCCGATCGCTCACCCCGAGGGCCGCACGGCCCACACCGAGATCATTCAACACCTGCCACTTCTCGGGCGCGGCCTCAGAGGGCATCTGCGCGGGGCTTTCAACGAGTTCCACAGCCTTCCTCAGACCAGCCGAAACCGGCCGCTGCCCAAAGGGCGTCGTTGTCAGTCGTTCCATTTTGTAATCAGAGACAAAAAACTACCGTTCGCCCGCCAGGCGTTGTTGACAGCCGACTCGTGCAGAGCTTAGATTCGGGGTGCTAGAACCAAATCGGAGCCTCTCGGGTCGTTATGATCTGGGGGGCTTCGTTCGTTTAGGCCCTGTCCTCCTGTTGTTTCACTGCTCTTACTCTTCGTCGCCCTGGGCCTTTTCGACCCAATCGCGGTGAAGCTCTGAAAGGTTCTCGACGAGCCACGTCCCAAACGCGGTATCACGCGAGAAGGACACGAGGATCTCGGACTTCTTGTCCTCGACGGTGGCAATCGGGAATGCCGACGTAGGCGCATGGATGGGCCGCGCGGCGGGCTCCTTCTCCTTTTTGCGCCGTGGTTCCTGCTCTGGCGCCGCTTCTGCGGCCCGAGAGGCTAACTTGTCTAGCGTTTTCAATAGGTTATTGAATTTCGCGCTGCTATCACGGTCTGGCGCGGTCAAATTGGCCATGCCGCGCAGATCATCCTCGTCGAGGTGGAGCTTTTCAGCGAGCGTCGCAAACTCCGACCAACGATCGCGCCCGATGGCGGGGGCGGCACCAATGGCCTGCACCACGGTGAGGCCCACACGGTCCACGGTGGCCAGCATCCGCGAAATCTGGGTCTTATCCACGCTAATCGCGTCACAAATCGCGCGGCGCTTATAGCCGGCCTCGCGCATCTGCGCGGCAAAGGACGCCTTCTCGATGTAGCTCAACCCACGCCGCGCCGTGTTCTCCTGACCCTGAGCCATCACAAGCTCACCATCATCGAGATCGCGCACCAGTGCCTTCACCGGCTGGCCCAGATCACGCATGGCGAGCACGCGCCGCCGCCCATAGACGATCTGGTACCGCCCCTCGACCTCCGGGTGAGGGCGCACGAGCACGGGCACCTGCTGACCATACTCCCGAATGGAGTAAAGCAGGCTCTGATCCTCGGCATCATCGCTCTCTAGGCGGTCCTGGAGGCCGCCTGCGTCGATCAGAAAAGGATCAATCTCGATGAGCGACCGGGCCTTGAGCGCCTCGATGCTTTGCGACACGGCACCAATGGCCCCGCGGGCACGGCGCTGCGGGGCAGGGGCCTCGCCCGCCTCAGACGCCTCAGAGGGCTTTTTGGCTGATTTAGTCTCTGTCGCGCGGGGCGCGGGCGCAGGGTTCATCAACCCTTTGAGGAGGTCTTTTCTGGCCATTACTCCCTCCCCCACGCGCGCTGGACGAGATCGGTGATCTCGCCGTTCACGGCGTTGATGCTTTCCATGGCCCGGTCATAGGTCGCACGGGTGAATTGGCTCTTTTCGACCTCGTATAGGGTCTGTTTCGTGATCCCTGCGTCGCTGATCGCGGTGGATTTCAGCGCCGTGTGGTTGAGCACATTCTCCCCGAACATGGACCGCATGAAGCTGACCATCTGGTTTTGGGGCCCATCGCCCGGCTCGTAGCGTGTCACCACGTAGCGCAGCCAATCGTAGGACATATCGGCGCCCGCATCGGCCACGACGCCGAGCAAGTTCGAGGTCATCAGCAGGAACTGGCACATCGACATCACGTCGAGCATCTGGGGATGAACAGTCACTAACACGGCGGTAGCGGCCGAAAGCGCGCTCATCGTCAGGAAGCCCAGCTGGGGCGGGCAGTCGATGATGACGACGTCGTAATCGCCCTCCACCTCCGCCAGCGCCTGACCCACGCGGGTAAAGAACATCGCGCCATCGCGGGCGGCGAGCGCCCGGGGCGTGTCATGCTCGAACTCCATCAGATCGAGGTTGCCCGGGATGAGGTCGAGGTTCGTGAAATAGGTTTTGCGGATCAGGTCCTGAATGGGGACCGGGTCGTCATAGCGGATCGCATCGTAGATCGTGCCGCCGTCGAGCAGGTCGAATTCCGGCTGGAACCCGTGGAGCGCCGAGAATGAGGCCTGGGGGTCGAGGTCGATCGCCAGCACGCGGTAGCCATCGAGCGCCATCTTCTGGCTCAAGTGCGCGGCCGTGGTCGTCTTGCCCGAGCCGCCCTTGAAGTTGATGACCGTGATGACCTGCAGGTGATCGCCGTCGCGGCGGCCGGGCAGGTAGGTGCCGGGGGCTTTGGCGCCTTTCTCCAGCATGGTGCGGAGCGTTTGGATATCCTCGGGCGAATAATGCCTGCGGCCACCGGCGCGGATTTCGGGATCCGGGCCTTTGCCTTCGAGGTGCAATT
>JBCBFV010000219.1:0-4243 GCA_038527425.1 Pseudomonadota bacterium | reverse complement strand
GTCAAAATCCTTCGCGTCATAGCGCGTGTTTCGACTGATCCCTGAGCTCTTCAGCGCGGCACCGCTCACGCGCGGGCTGGAACTACCCAAAATCGCTTCCGGCAGGAGGAGCTCGATCGTGTGAGTGCCCGCCCCGACCTCGACCGTGGTCTCGGCAACGACCAAAGCGCTCGATGGATAGACCTCAGCCGACACAACCGGCAACGACAGCTGGAACTCGTCCGCCGCTGCCGCCAAAGGCACCATCGCCACCGTCGCCAAAAGGAATGCACGCATAAAAAGACCCTTCCGAAAGTTTCCGGAAGGGTCCGTCATTCTCGGCTGTTAGGCAATATCAGCCTTTCTTGAGCACCCGGTTCCCAAGCGTCTCCGCGATCTGCACCGCGTTCAGGGCCGCGCCTTTGCGCAGGTTGTCGGACACGCACCACAGGTTCAGGCCGTTCTCCACCGTGGAATCCTGACGGATGCGGGAGATGAACGTCGCGTAGTCGCCCACGCACTCAACCGGCGTCACATAGCCTTTGTCTTCGCGCTTATCGATCACCATGATGCCCGGCGCCTCGCGCAGGATATCGCGGGCCTCATCTTCGTCGAGGAACTCCTCGAACTCGATGTTGACCGCCTCGGAGTGACCCACAAAGACAGGCACGCGCACGCAGGTCGCCGTGACCTTGATGGAGGTGTCGACGATCTTCTTCGTCTCCGCGACCATCTTCCACTCTTCCTTGGTGGAGCCGTCTTCCATGAACTTGTCGATATGCGGGATCACGTTGAACGCGATCTGCTTGGTGAACTGCTTAGGCTCGACTTCGTTCGTTGGGTTGTAGATCGCCTTGGTCTGATCCCAAAGCTCGTCGAGCCCGCCTTTGCCTGCGCCAGACACCGACTGATAGGTCGACACGACAACGCGCTTGATCTTTGCGCGGTCATGGAGCGGCTTGAGCGCCACAACCATCTGCGCAGTCGAACAGTTCGGGTTCGCGATGATGTTCTTGTTCGAATACTGCTCCACAGCTTCCGGGTTCACTTCCGGCACCACCAGCGGGATGTCGGGGTCGTAGCGGTAAAGCGAGGAGTTATCGATCACCACGCAACCGGCAGCCGCAGCGCGCGGTGCGTAGATCTTGGTGGCGTCCGAGCCCACCGCGAACAGAGCCATATCCCAGCCCGCAAAATCGAACGTGTCGAGGTCCTGCGTTTTGAGTGTCTCGTCGCCGAAAGAAACTTCTGTACCAATGGACCGGCGGGAAGCCAGCGCCGCGATTTTTGTAATCGGGAACTTCCGCTCGTCCAGGATGTTGAGCATTTCGCGGCCCACGTTGCCAGTGGCGCCGACTACGACGACATTATAGCCCATAACTTGTCCTTTCGATGAGGCACGGGGGCCTTACGCCTGTTGCAGCAAGAAGGGAAGAGGGCGCTTCGTCAAAGCTGCCTTGCGTGTCGGGCACGACCTAGCTTTTGGCTTGAGCGGCGTCGGGTGTGCCAGGCGCAGCTGACGGTTTTGACAACAGGATCCGGCTCCCCAGAAGGATCAGTGCCGGGCAGATCATCAACACGAGAAAGAGCCCGTCGAAGCCCCAGTTCGCTTGTATGATCGCGATCAGCGGCAGCGCGCCAGAGAAGGCGAGGAAGCTGACCATGTAGCGCGCGCCAAACGCGCGCGAACGGGAGAGGTTTGAGGCCGTTGTGCCTATGAGGAAGTCATTCACCGGCACCTGCCCAAAGACCCCGCGCATCACACCCAGCGCCGCGGCAAAGATCGCCCAGTCTGTGAGGCCTGGCATGAGCAGGAAAGCCGCGATCTGCACCGAGGTCACCAGCGCCAGCGTCGGGCGCGCGCCTAGCCGGTCGAGCATTTGCCCCGTTACCAATTGTGCCAGCGACGCCGCCGCGAAGACGACGAAGACAAAGGTGCCGATGACGGAGGCTGATGTGAGTTCGAGCGCGGCGAAACCTGTCGATATCTCATTGGCGAGGCCAACCATCCGCTCCTCAAAGATCTCAGGCAGCGCGACTGTCGTCGATTGAAAGACGATGCTGCCCAGCGTGGCCGTCATGTAGACACACAAGAGCACCTTCCAGAGCGGCCCATAATTTGCGGGCTTAGCTGCGGCGGCACCCCCTTGGGGCGCAAGGCTCTGCACCTCACGAGCCACGCGGAGGTAGGGAAGCGCGAACAGGATAGAGACAACGCCCGGCACAAAGAATGCCGCGCGCCACCCGGCGAGGTCGATCATGAAGCCCGTCATTAGCGCGGCGCTCGCCACGCCCAGATTGCCCCAAACGCCATTCACGGCGAGGCGCATGCCCGTCTTCTTCCAACGCGCCGTCACGATGGCGAGGCCCACAGGGTGATAGATCGACCCGAAGATCCCAATGAGCAGCAGTCCCGCCCCCATTTGCAGCGGTGTCTGGGCAAAGCCTGTCAGGATCGAGGCCACCCCGATCCCCACAAAGAACACGACCATCATCCGATCCCGCCCCCAGCGGTCCGCAAGGATCCCCATCGGCAGCGCACACAGCGCGAAGGCTGCGAAACCGGGCGCGCCATAGGGCAGAAGCTCCGCATAGCTCATCTGCCAGCCCGCACTCAGCGCCAGCGCGGAGACCGTTGCAAAGATCAGCATGAAGTAATGGTCGAGGAAGTGCCCGACGTTCAAGAGCAGGAAGTACTGAGTGTCACGCGTAACCATGGCTGGCCTCGATGCCCGGCGTCGATTTGGCGCCACAACCGCATCATTCCCGGAGCGCTCAGACCACGCAAGACGTCTTGGATTTGGGCGTGTTGGCCACGTTCACGCTGGACAAAGCTCCGGCTTGCGTCAGCGTGGTGGTATGTGATGTTATATCATAACGTCACTGAAATGCTCTTAGCGCTCGAAGGAGGCCGCATGACACTTCACCAAAAGCTGCCACCAGACACTATCGAAGGCGTGGCCATCGCCGCGTCTCCGCGAGGCCTGCAGGCCATTGAAGGAGCAGGATGCGCGGCAGCAATCTGGCAGCGGGAACCTCTGGAGAGCTTTCTGAAATGGGTTGAGGCGCTGCCAGCAAAGGATTTGCCCAAAGCCCGGATCATTTTGCGGCCCCATGACGTGCGGCACGCCATGGCCGATCTCGTTGAGAGTTATGGACTGGTCGATTGCGCCGAACGCGAGATGCTGGTGGATGATGTGGCCGCGCTCGCCCAGATATTCGCAACGCTGATGGACGCGCCCTACCTGCGGCTCCGGCTTGATGTCATCTCCACCAATGCATGCCGCAAGTTCCACGTCGATACGCTGACGGCGCGTCTCATCTGCACGTATCGCGGCACCGGCACGCAATATGGTCATGCGTCTGAGGACGGTGATCCCGTGGAGATCCACACCACCAGCACTGGCAGCCCGATGATCATGCGGGGTGCCCTTTGGCCGACGGAAGCGTCCCCCGAAGTTCTGCACCGGTCCCCACCGATCGAAGGCACGGGTGAAACACGTCTCGTGCTCGTCCTCGATCCCATCGTCGACCTCGAGAAGGCCCAACAAGAACAATTTCTGCACTAACCAATTGCATCACCAGGGAGAGATTTCATGAAAACCCGCGCCGCGATCGCTTGGGAGGCAAACCGCCCTCTCGAAATCGAGGAGATTGACCTCGAAGGCCCAAAGGACGGTGAAGTGCTTGTCCGCATTGTCACGACGAGCCTGTGCCACACGGATGTCTTCACGCTCTCCGGCGAAGATCCCGAAGGCCTCTTTCCCTGCGTTCTGGGGCATGAGGGCTGCGGTGTGGTCGAGGAGGTCGGCCGCGGCGTGACGTCGGTGAAACCGGGCGATCATGTGATCCCGCTTTACGTGCCCGAGGATCCGAACTGCCCCTATATCCAATCCGGCAAAACGAACCTCTGCCAGACCATCCGCGCCACGCAAGGAGCCGGCCTGATGCCCGATGGCACCTCGCGCTTTTCTTACAAGGGCAAACAGATCCTCCACTACATGGGGACGAGCACGTTCAGCGAATATACCGTTCTGCCTGAGATCTCGGTAGCCAAGATCTCCAAGGAAGCGCCGCTCGCCAAGGCCTCCGTCATGGGCTGTGCGGTGCCCACCGGCATCGGCGCCGTCCGGAACACAGCGAAAGTCGAGCCCGGCTCCACCGTCGCAGTCTTCGGCCTCGGCGCCGTGGGCATGGCCGTGATCCAAGGCGCTGTCCTCAAAGGGGCATCGCGCATCATCGGCGTCGACGTAAACCCCAACAA
>JBCBFV010000218.1:0-4246 GCA_038527425.1 Pseudomonadota bacterium | reverse complement strand
TTGGCATCTACCCGCTGGCGGCTGCGCTGCTCTTGGCGCGCCAAGAGCAGCGCAGCCGCCAGCGGGTAGATGCCAAGGTCATTGCGTGCCCCCCCGCCCAGCGCAGGATCAAAGAGGATCGGGTGCTGCGCCGGATCGCGGAGGGACACGAAGTTCGCGATCAAATGGCGGGGGGTGCCTATGGCCCCGGAGCGGACGAGCTCCCGGGCTCTTTGCATGGCTGGGATGAAGGCGGACCAAAGCGCCTCCATCAGGACGAGGCCATTCTCCTCGGCCACGTCAAAACAAGTGGCGCTGTCCTCAGCCGACAGCGTCATGGGCTTTTCGCAGAGCACATGTTTGCCTGCCGCGAGCGCGGCCAGAATTGTGTCTTTGTGCATCGCGTTGGGTGTCGCGATGTAGATGATGTCGATGTCGGCATCCTGCATGAGTGCATCGTAACTGTTGTAGGCCCTCTCGAACCCCCAGTCGCCCGCGAAAGCACGCGCCGGTTCCATCGCCCGCGATCCCACTGCCAAGCGCCGCGCCCCAGGCACGTGAGGCAAGGCCGCAGCCATTGAACAGGCGATGTTACCCGTGCCGACGATGCCCCAATTGAATGTGCTCATGTGTTGGGCAGCGCCTTGAGCTGGCGCTGCGCGGCAACAAGGCTCGCCACAAGCGCGCGGTCGGCGTGCTTCAACTGGCGCTCCTTTCGGCCCTCCAGAATGGCGTTGATGTCGTGGACGATCATGTCCCCGATAAGCTGCCGCCCACCCGGCACTGCTGCGGCGCGATGCGGGGACAAGATCACATTGCGCATCTGGCGGAGCCGATGATCCACCGCAAGCGGCTCGTCCGGGAAAACATCCGTGGCCACCTGAAGACGCCCTGCATCGGCGGCTGCGATAAGCGCGTCGAAGTCGGCGCACCAGGCACGACTGATCACCACGACAAGCGCACCGGGCTGGAGTTTCTCGATCAGATCAGCGCTCAGCAGACCGCGCGTGTCTTCCGACGGGACCGCCGCCAGCACCACGATGCGGCTTTCCTTCACGAGGCGTTCGAGTTCCACGAGCTCGGTGTCCGGCCCCGCGTCAGACAGGAACGGGTCATAGGCCAGAACGCGCGGGTTAAAGGGCCGGATCAGGCGATGGGCTTCTCGCGAAATTTGCCCGTAGCCGATAAAGCCGATCGTCTGGCCGTAGAGTGTAAAGTCGCTCTCAGGCCGGTCATCGAGCCAGCGTTCGGTGCCCGTGCGGAACGCCTCATGTTCGTCCACGAGCCCCCGCCCCGCCCCGAGCATCATGGCGAGCGTCATCTCAGCCACCGAATTGCGGAACCCAGGCGAGCACGACAATATCTCCACCCCCCGGTCAAAGCAGGCGTCGTAGTCGAGCCCCTCGCGAAAGGCGCCCGCCACCTCGATGGTAGCGCGCAAGTTTGGGGCATTCTGCAGCTCGGCGGCGTTCAACTCCGGCCGCGACGAGATGTAGAAGGACACGCGCGGTAGAAGCGACGAGATCCTCGACCGCTCCATCGGTGCATCGGCGCCGCCCTCGATCTCACAGAGCGCCTCGAGGGCCGCAAAGCTCTCGTCGCTGAAAAGCTCAGCTTTGGTTCTGAAGTGGTTGTCGAGGACGAGCAGTGGTTTCATCACGCAGCCTTGGCGCTTGGGTCGGGGGCGAAAAGATGCGCGCGCTCACTCGCAAAGTCGAGGGAGATCGCTTGCCCGGGCTCAAACACGCGGTCCTCAGCCATGGAACACAGGATGCGCGTGCCGTCTTTGAGGGCCACGTCGACGACCGTTTCGATGCCAAGACGTTCGGCCAAGGTGACTGTGCCTTGGAGAATGCCGCCGCTGTCGACGGGCTGCAAGTCCTGCGGGCGGATGCCGAGTGTCGCACGACCTGAGGCCGGGATCCCCTCGCGCCACGCAGGGGCGGCGAACTCAGAGACGAGGGTCGAGCCCACCTTGGCGCTGTCGCGGTCGCGATCGAGCACGTCCACGTCGAGAAAGTTCATCGACGGCGCCCCGATAAAGCCCGCCACAAAGAGGTTTTCGGGACGGTGATAGAGCTCCATGGGCGCGCCCACCTGCTGCACGTAGCCGTCCTTCAAGACAACGATCTTGTCGGCGAGCGTCATCGCCTCGACCTGATCGTGGGTGACGTAGACCATCGTCGCACCGAGCGATTTGTGCAGCTTGCCGATCTCGATGCGCATATCGAGACGCAGCGCCGCGTCGAGGTTCGAGAGCGGCTCGTCAAAGAGGAAGACCTCCGGCTGGCGCACAATCGCGCGCCCGATGGCCACGCGCTGCCGCTGACCACCGGAAAGCTGTGAGGGGCGACGATCCAGAAGATGCTCCATCTGCAAGATGCGCGCGGCCTCGGCCACCTTCGCCTCCTTTTCGGTCTTGGAGGCCCCCGCGATTGTCAGCCCGAAGGCCACATTTTCGCGCACCGTCATATGCGGGAAGATGGCGTAGGACTGGAAGACCATCGCGATGCCGCGCTGGGAGGCGGGCACTTCATTGACCACGCTTCCACCGATTTCAAGCGACCCGCCAGAGATGTCCTCCAGGCCCGCGATCATACGCAAAAGCGTCGATTTCCCGCAGCCCGAGGGGCCGACAAAGACAACGAACTCGCCATCCTTGATCTCGATGTCCACGCCTTTGATGACATCGACGGCGCCGTAGCTTTTCTTGATCCCTTTGAGAAGAACGTCTGCCATGGTTCGGCTCCTTAAATGTCTGCGAGGACGATGCGCCCGTCGTTCAGGCGCGTGACTGGATAGGGGTCTGAAATGACGCCCGGAAAGCTGCCATCGGGGTTGTTCTGAACGAACCCGGTGAGCTTTTTGGTACCGTCTGCATCGAGGATGCGCCCGGCGTAGGTGGCGGTGTCGAGCATGGGTCCAGGCGCGAGGCGCCAGGGGCCGCGGGGCCCTTCGCCGATGAGGTAGTGGTTGCCCGTGTGCGGCCCGCCGATCGTGTGCGTCGCGCCGTCCGACCAGAAGCGGTCGCCCGTGCAAAAGAGGCAGTACCACGTGCCTTCCCACTGGAAGACTTGTGGGACTTCGAGCTCTCCAAAGCCGCCGGTGTAGACCGGGTCTTCCAGCGTCCAGGTGAAGAGGTCGGGCGAGGTTGCAAAGCCAATTGCGCCGGCCTCGAGCTTCGGATCGACGCTCGCGTCGCGGGCGGTGAAGTACATGAGCCAGCCGTCGCCTTCGGGGTCGCGGATAACCCATGGATCGCGAAAAGCACGGTCGTGCCAGCGGCCCTCGGTGAACTCCTCATAGCGGTCATCGCGGTCGAGGATGAGGCCGGAACCCACCCTCTCCCAAGTGTGGAGATCATCCGAGACCGCATGCCCCAGCTTTTGGTGTTTGCCCGCCTCCGCACGGCTCGTGCCCGTGTAGAACAGGTGCCACTGCCCGTCGTCGCCCCGGATCACGGAGCCGGTCCAGGTGGTGTAATCGTCCCACGCCGGCTCGGGCGCCGGGGCAAAGCAGGTGCCGAGATGATCCCAGTTCACCAGATCGCGGCTTGTCGCGTGGCCATAGCTCACGTTCCAGTGCCTCAGCTCCGGATCGATAATCGATTTCGGCGCCTGCAGGTAGAAGGCATGCCAGGTCTCGCCGTCGCGCACATACCAGCTGTCCCAGAGCCATTTGTCGTCGAGCGCGAGCATCAGCCTTTGACCCCCGTGCTCGCCACCGAGGCGATGAAGACGCGTTGAAGGGACAGATAGAAGGCCAGAACCGGGATCGTGATGATCGTGAGGTACGCCATGACCTCGCCCCAAGGGACGTTCAGCTGATCGGTGAAGTAGCCGAGGCCCACCATGACCGGACGGATCTCTTCGGCCTGCACCACCATCAGCGGCCAGAGGAACTGGTTGTACATGAAGAGGAACTTCAGGATCGCGGCCGTCGCAATGACGGGGCCTGAGAGCGGCATCACCACGCGGCGGTAGATCGTCCACCAGCTGGCACCCTCCACCCGGCTCGCCTCGATCAGCTCCCGCGGCAGATCTTTGAAATACTGCACGAAGAGGAAGATGGAGAGGCCGTCGGCGATGAAGGGAATGATCTGCACGCGGTAGGTGTTGAGCCACCCCCATTCGAGCCCCTCCCCGCCGATCCACGGAAGTTGCGAGACCATGAGCAGCATCGGGATAAAGATCGTCTCGTAAGGCACGATGAGCGTGGCCAAGAGGATCGAGAAGATCAGCCCCCTGCCCGCCCAATCGAGGAAAAC
>JBCBFV010000217.1:0-4265 GCA_038527425.1 Pseudomonadota bacterium | reverse complement strand
TTTGACTCTAAAATCAGCTACTTTTGCGCCTTCTGAGCCCCTCAGATTCAACCTGTGTTTGTGCTTTCGCTGTCGCAGGTTATGGTCACGGGTATTGAGAGTTCTTGCGAGATTGTTTGTCGATGGCTGAATTTTCCCAGAACCACCGCCGTGCCGTACTTACTACAGCGCTCGGCGAAGAGGCCCTCGTGCTGTTCCGAATGGATGGCGACGAGGAGCTTTGCGGTAATTTCCAATGGAATGTCGAGGCGCTTTCGCCTGATGCGAACCTAGATCTTTCGCAGCTCCTTGGGACCCATGCGACCGTGAGTGTCGAATCGGTCGAGGGTGTGCGGTATTTCGATGGTCTCGTGACGGAGGCCCGATGGATCGGGCCAGAGGACAATGGCAATCGCTATGACCTGATCCTCAAACCTTGGATGCACGTGGCCGGATTGCGCCGCAACAACCGCATCTTCCACGAGAAGACTGTGATCGAAATCCTCGAAGAGGTCTTGGCCGATTATGCGGTCATGGGCTCGCCGCACATGGAAGTGCGCGTGAACGAGGATTATCCAAAGCTCGAATACACGGTTCAGTACAACGAGAGTGACGCCGATTTCGCGGCCCGCCAGATGGAGCGTTTTGGCATCACCTGGCATTGGGAGTTTGATGACGGCAACCACGTCCTCGTTCTCACCGATAGTGCAGCGGCCCATGACCCCGTGCCGGGCACGACCCGGCCTTGGTACCCGATCGAACGCCTCCACCAGCTCGAGGACGAGCATTTCTACGAGTGGCAGACCGGCGATCGCATGACCACGGGCGCTGTGCGCCTGACAGAGTACAACTTCAAGACGCCCAACGTCATGCAAGAGGTCAATCAGGACGGCAACGCGCCCTATGCCAATGGTGGCATGGAGGCCTATGAGTGGCCCGGCGATTACCTCGATCCAGGCCAAGGTGGGCAGATGGTGGCCCGCCGCATCGATGCCGAACGCGGGCAGGGCCCGCGCATTCTGGCCAAGGGCAACGTCTCGGGCATGGCTGTGGGTTTGACCGTCAAGATCAGCGGGCAGGAGCTGCCCGGGACCACGGGTGAAGAGTTCATGTGCCTCAAGGCGCATCACGTCCTGCGGCCCCAAATGTACGGGACAGGAACCGTCGACGGCGCGAACGAGGAAGACTACACCGGCAGCTATGTGATGATGCATGTCGACACGCCACTGCGTCCGGAGCGCCGCACGCCGCGACCGGTCATTCACGGCTGCCAAACCGCGATGGTCGTGGGCTCGGGCGAGATCGATTGCGACGAATACGGCCGCATCCTCGTCCGCTTCCATTGGGATCTTGATGGCGCGAACTCGATGCGGTGCCGCGTGATGCAGCACTCGGCCTCGAACACCTATGGCGGCATGGTTATCCCGCGCATTGGGATGGAGGCCGTGGTCGAGTTCCTCGAAGGCGACCCGGACAAACCGCTCGTCACTGGCTGTGTCTACAACGAGAATACGCCGCGTCCTTATGATCTGCCGGGCCATAAGACCAAGCATGTGATCCGTGCTGATACCCATGAAGGCTCCGGTTGGAACGAGATCAGTTTTGAGGCGCAGGCGGGTCAAGAGAACCTCCATCTGCACGCGCAGAAAGACCATACGGTTAAGGTCCTCAACGACCAGTCGACCAACATCGGCAAACACCTTCTGCAGACGATTGGGGCCAACGCCTCGACCGTCATCGGTGCCAACCAGATGGAGCGTGTTCACTTGAACAAAACGCAGGTCGTCGGCGGCCTGGGCGGCGGGCTCTTCAAAGGCCTGCAGCCGCTTATCCAGGCGGGCGGTAAGCACATGGAGAAGTCGGTCAAAAAGGCCGGTGCTGGTGGTTTGATCGGTGCGTTCGCCAAATCGCTAGCAAAAGACGACGATATCGCCGCCGAAGCAGCTATGCTGAAAGGCCAAGGCCTGTTTAGTTCGGCATCGGCGTTCCGAACGGAGGGCGGCAAAGAGCAACATACGGCGGCGGGCTCGCTCGGCGGCATCCTTGGGGGCCTGACAAAGCTTGCGGGCTCGGGGTCGATGAACCAGCTCTTTGAGAAGTTCCTGAACACCAGCGTCGGCGTCGGCGCCTCCGAGCATGTGGGGATCGGCAAAAACGTGGTGGTCGGTCAGGTGTACTCCACCTCGGTTGGCAAAATGATGTCGACCCTCGTGGGTGAAGAGCACACGCTCGAGGCCAAGAAGAAGATCAAGGCGCACACGGAAGAGCATGTTCTTCTGGCTAAGAAGAAGTTCACGATCGCAGGCCCCGGCGGGTCGATCACGATCGACAACTCAGGCGTCACGATCAAGACGAAGCACCTCGTGGTTAAATCACCGAAGGTCGACTTCAAGTCCGGCGGGCCCGGTCAGGTTGAGGCTCTCTCCACTGACAAACCCTTCGCGCAGGAATGTAAGTGATCATGATGGATCTCCCCCCCTCCATTGCGCCGCCGCCGGAGAAGGAGGCGACACTGCTCGCGCTGGATCAGCTTGTCTTCGAGGCCCTCGAAAAGGACGCGGCCCGGCGGGCAGAGAGCCCCGACAAGGACAAGGGCCCGCTGATGGCCTATCTGCTGGTCGATGCGTCCTGCGATCCGCTGATCCCGGCGCACGCCGACAGCTTCAACGAAGAGAGCCGTTGCCTCTTTGACGGGCAGGCCTTTGAGGAACTGGCAGAAGTGGCGCCGTGGCTCATTTCGCTCGAGCGCAATGGTCAGGCGTGGGACTGGTTCATGGATGAGGCCTGGGGCAACAATTGGGGGATCGTGATCCTCTCTCGTTTGCCGATGGCCAAGCTAAAGAGCCACTTCAAAAAGTTCCTGAAGGCCGAAGACGAAGACGGGGAAGTCTACTTCTTCAAGTTCTACCGTCCCGAACATCTCAACACCTACCTTCCCGTCTTCGACGACGACCAGCGGCAGCGCTTTTTGAAAGGGATCGACGGGATCCTGACCGAAGCGGGCGATGGCCTGACGGCGCTCGTGCAACGGGTGGGCAAGGACGCAAAGCTCGAAACCGTCTCGGTTGATCTCGTGACGATGGGCGAGCCGCTCATTCCCAAGGCCCCGACCGATGAAGAGGTCGCGGCCTACGTCAATCAAGCGTTAGAGGCCCAAGCTTAGGAGCGATCATGGCAGGAAAACCACTCGCAATTCTCGGCATGCCTCATGTCTGTCCCAAGGTCGATCCGGGCCCGAAGCCCCATGTGGGTGGCCCGATCATCAACGCCGGTCAGAGCCACGTGAAGTTCAATGGGATCCCCTGGGCCGTCGAAGGCGGTCAGGCGCTTTGCACTGGCATGCCGGGGCCTGACAAGCACCAGAAGGGTTCTTCGATCGTGAAGATCAACGGTAAGGGCGTTATGCGCTTGGGCGATTCCACGGCCCATGGCGGCAAGATCGTCATGGGTGTGCCGCTGATCACGGTGGCCTGAGCCGCCTTAACTCAGAATGTCGAATTTGGCCTTGATAGCCGCGTCCTGATCCGGGCTCAGGTAGTTGGGTTGGTGCGCGGCTAGGATTTCGCGTGCTTTAGCTTTGGCGCGCCCCCACGCATCCTGTGCACCGGCTTCTGCCCAAGTGCGCGGATCCTCTCGATCCGCGAGGGAAGGGTAGAAGTAATCCCGTTCCATCGCCGCGTAGGTGTGGGCCCCGCCGAGGAAGTGGCCCTCGCCCAGCACCGCCTCGCAGATCGCGTCGAAGCCCAGGTTCCCCGCCGTGACCTCGACGCCCCTGAGCGCGCGATAGGTGTGGGAGTGCATTTCGTTGTCGAGGACAAACCCCTCGAAACTCGCCCCCAGCAGCGAGGCCGTCATGCCGGAGCTCTCGTAGATCAGGTTGCCGCCCGCGAGTGCGGCGGCCAGCGAGGTCATGCCCTTTTCCACGCCATACTGCGCGTCGATCGCTTTGGCGTCCGTCATGGAAGCTGCGACGCCCGAGGGCAGGCCAAGCCAGTTCGAAATCTGCGCGGAGGCGGCATTCATCAGGGCCGTCTCCCCCGACCCACCCGCGAAAGCGCCGGTGCGCAGGTCCACGACGAGGGGCCAGTTCGAGAAGATCATCGGATAGCCGGGCTGGATTGCATGGACCATCAGAAGCGATCCTAAAGTCTCCGCCAGCGATTGCGCGAGAAAGCCTGCGAGTGTGGCAGGCGCCGTGGCCCCGGCCTGCGCGGCGGCGCTTTCGCGGGTGGGTCGGGGGAGACGGCCCTGATGAATGCCGCCTCCGCGCAGATTTCGAACTGGCT
>JBCBFV010000216.1:0-4335 GCA_038527425.1 Pseudomonadota bacterium | reverse complement strand
CGTCACATGTTCATCTGATGTGACGCGGGCCACGCCTTGGCGCTGGCCGTCGTGTGGTGTTGACAGCTGTCAACCGGGCCGGCTTTTGACGCGGTCGCGCATGGGCGGGCGGCCAAATTGTTCCTTATAGGCGCGGCTGAAGTGGACGGAGCTGACAAAGCCGCAGGCGGTCGCGATATCCGGGATTGAGGCAGAGCTGCGCACCACCATGTCCCGCGCCCGGTCAAGGCGCAGCATGCGGTAGTATTGGTTGGGCGAGCGCCCCGTGTGGGCTTTGAAGAGCCTCTCAAGTTGGCGCTGGGAGAGGCCCGCTTCATCGGCCAAGGCCGGCACAGACACCGATTGATCGAGCGCACCCTTCATCAGGTTGATCGCCGACATCAGAGGCCCGGGCAGGCCGCCAGCCAGAGGCACGGCAGCGCCGCCCGCGATGGGCAGGTCGCCGCTGCGTTGCTCGGGCGCGACGAGGAAATCGCGCACGGTGCGTACCAGGTCGGGATCGTGCTTTTCGGCGATGATGCTGAGCGCCATGTCAACGACAGCCGTGGCGCCTGCGCAGGTGCGCGTGTCGCCTTCTGTGTCAAAGAGCTTGCCGCTGAGGCCGACACTCGCGTGCTCCTTCACGAAATCGGCGGCAAACATCGGGTGGATGCAGGCTGGGGATTTGAGGAAGTAGCCTTCTGCCAGGACGAAACCGCCGGTCTCGAGCCCGATCATCAGCGCGTCGCGCCGCCGCCAGTAGCGCAGGTGTTTGGAGAGCGGCAGCCCATAGGCGGCTTGCGGGTCCGCGGAGGTAGAGATGACGACGATATCGCTGCCGCTTTTGACTTCATCGACGTGGACTGTCTCGACAGAGGGGCCTTGGTGGCTGGCCACTGGTCCGCCCTCATCAGAGACGAAGTAATGGGAATGGACCTCATCCCCTTCGACCTCGTTGACCGCCGTGAAGGCGTCGAGAAACCCGAATGTCGCCGAGAGGTTAAAGCCGGGAGAGACGAAAACGGTAATGTCCATGGCGTGATTCCAAATAAATGACGAATATAGTCTATCATATGTCGATTATAAGTGGAAATTGGCGAGATCGTCGCAGCTGTGCGGGCGGTTGGTTCGCCCTGCACGGACCCTTTGGCACCCCCACAAACGCCAAAGGAGCGAAGTTGAACCCCGCGCCTTCAAAGAATCTCCAACTTTTCCTGGCACCGCAAAGAAAAACGGGCCCTAAAGCGACCTAAAACGCAGTTTGCGGAGCTTTTCAGCTCCGACCAGAGCCGCCGCCTATGGAAATGGCAACGTTCTTAGTCTGAACGTAGTTCATCAGCGCCTCACGGCCCTTTTCACGCCCGTAGCCAGACATGCCGTAGCCGCCGAAGGGTGTTTCCACGCCGCCAGCGTACCATTCGTTGACGAAGATCTGGCCCGCGCGCAGCTGTTGCGCGTCGCGCATGCCCTGATCGAGGCTTTGCGTGAACGTGCCGCCGACGAGGCCATAAGGCGTGCCATTGGCGATTGCGATGGCCTCTTCGGGGGTGGAGAACTTCAGAACGCTGACGACGGGGCCAAAGATCTCTTCCTGCGCCACTTCCATGTCGGGGGTGACGCCGGTGAGAACCGTAGGCTCCATGAAGCTACCGGGGTTGTTGAGGGGGCGGCCGCCGGTGACGACGGTGGCGCCTTCAGATTGAGCGCCAGCCACGAGGCCCACAGCGCGGTCGCGCTGCTTGTGGGAGATCATCGCACCCATGTTGGCGCCGAACTCGGGCCGGTCGATGCCGGGGCCCACGGAGAGCGATTTTGCCATGGCGGAGATGTTCTCGACCACCTCATCGTGGCGATCCTCGTGCACGATGATGCGCGACATGGCCGAGCAGACCTGACCGGAGTTGAAGTAGATGCCCCAGCGCACGTTGCCGGTGAAGGCGTCGACGTCGGCGTCCTTGTGGACGATGGCACCGGATTTGCCGCCAAGCTCCAGCACGCAGGGTGCGAGGATGTCAGCTGCGGCGCGCGCGATGGTCTGACCCGTCGCAACAGAGCCCGTGAAGACGATCTGGCGCACATCGGGGTTCGACGTAAGCGCCGCACCGGCCACGTGGCCGTAGCCGCAGACGATGTTGATCGTGCCTGCAGGGAAGCCTGCCGCTTCTGCTGCGTCTGCGTAGATATACGAGGAGCAGGGGCAGATCTCAGACGATTTCACCACAACCGTGTTGCCCGTGGCGAGGGCCGCAGAGATCGAGCGTGCCGCCATCTCCACCGGGTAGTTCCACGGGATGATCTGAGCGCTGACGCCGAAGGGCTCGTAGCTGGTGAAATCGTAGTATTTCTGGCCGAGCGGGATCGAGCGACCCTCCATCGTGTCCGCCTGGCCACCGTAGTACTCAAAGTAGCGCGCGGTTCCGCGGATCTCTTGCTTGGCTTCCCAGAGCGGTTTGCCCTGTTCGAGGCACAAAAGCTCAGCCACCTCATCGAGGTGCTCGAGGATGTAGCGGCCCATTGCTTGCACCATCCGGCCACGTTCGACCGGGCGCACGGTTGTCAGCGCGCCGCTGTCGTGCACGCGCTTGGCGGCGGCCACGGCGCGGGCAACATCGGCGGCATCAGCCATGGCGTGCTTGGCAAGATGTTCGCCGGTGCCCGGGTTGATGACGTCAATCGTGCCGTCACCGCCGTCGACCCACTGGCCATCGATATAATTCTGATAATAGTCTTTCACGGCCGGCTCCTCCCTGAGTGAAGGTGGTTGTTAGGGGAGCGCGGCCCGGTGTTGCGGGATCTGCGCGCTCGCGGCGCCACTAGCGCTCCTTTTTTGGACGAAAGCCAGCGAAATCTTTGCAGATGCTGAAGCGCGTATCAGGAAAGCACCCTTCGACGGATCGATCGCGCGGCGACGCTGGCTGCCGCGCTTGCCGGTTTCGGGCATGGCACCCGTGTTCGAGGGCCTGACGCCGTCACGGCATCGAGCGTTGAGGTCGCAAAAGTGCTAGCATGACGCATCCGAGCAGGCCCAATGAGCAGTGAACGAAGTCAAAGCGGAGCTCGGTCAGTGAACGCCTCAAATATCCCAACTACGATGAGAGCCGTGGTCCTTAAGCGCCACGGTGGCCTGGACGCGCTGGAATTCGAATCTGCTTGGCCCGTGCCGCAGCCCGGCCCGCAGCAGGTGCTGATCAAGGTGGCCGCCACCGGCATGAACAACACCGACGTGAACACGCGTGCGGGCTGGTATTCGAAGTCCGTCACCGAGGCCACGACCGGCGACGCCTATGAGAGCCTTGATGGAACCGCCGACAACACCTGGGGCGGCGACGGGATCAAGTTCCCGCGCATTCAGGGCGCCGATGTTTGCGGTCATGTCGTGGCTGTAGGCGCGGATGTGGGCGACGATCTGATAGGCAAACGCGTGATCACTGACAACTGGCTGCGCAACTGGGATGATCCGCTGAACATGCACACCACCGGCTATTTCGGGTCCGAAGCGGATGGCGGATATGCCGAGTACTGCGTGATCGACCACCGCAATGTGGCCGCCGTCGACAGCTCTTTGAGCGATGCTGAGCTTGCGACGTTCTCCTGCTCCTACTCAACGGCTGAAGGCATGCTCGACAAAGCGAGCGTGGGCGCGGACGACACCGTGCTCGTCACCGGCGCCTCGGGCGGCGTCGGCGGTGCGTTGATCCAGCTGGCCAAGCGGCGCGGTGCGAAGGTCGTGGCGCTCGCGTCGCCCAGCAAGCATGCCGACGTGGCCAAGATGGGCCCAGATGCGATCCTTGAACGCGCGCCAGCTGATCTGAAAGGCGCGCTGCGCGACGCCATCGGGCGCGATAGTGTCACGGTCGTCGCTGATATCGCTGCGGGCGACTACTTTGGGACCATCATTGATGCGCTCGATCGGGGCGGCCGCTATGTCACCTCGGGCGCGATCGCGGGCCCGATCGTCAGCCTTGATGTGCGCACGCTTTACCTGATGGACCTCAGCTTCTTCGGATCGACGGTGAACCCGCCGCACACGTTCCGGAACCTTGTGAGATACATCGAAGCGGAGGAGATCAAGCCGATGCTCGCCGCGACCTATGCTCTGGAGGATTTCCACAAGGGCCAGGAAGCCTTCATCGAGAAGAAGCACACCGGCAACATCGTAGTTGTGCCGTGAGCCCCATAGGAAACCGTCAGGCAGCTTCATGAGAACACGCCAGCGCTGCAGAGTTTTGCGCCATGGGCGGACGACCTCTCGGACCAGCAGGTAATGCCGGAGCCGTGCCCCGTGGCCGCGACGCTTGGCGTCAGGTCGCTGCGGGGGACACGTGCGACGAGCCGGGTCATCAAGGCCCTGCGCGC
>JBCBFV010000215.1:0-4379 GCA_038527425.1 Pseudomonadota bacterium | reverse complement strand
GGAGATGATGGGCAAGCCGAAATCATAAAAGCGCGCCGGGTCACCATTTGCGTTGATCGCAAGGCCTGCAACCTGGCCCTCGATCCGCTCGATCACACGCTCCATCAGGGTGCGGCCACCGAGCTTCAGCAGCCCTTTGTCGCCGCCGCCCATCCGCGTGGCCCGCCCGCCCGCGAGGATCACTCCCACCGGTAGGCTCATCTCTGCAACCGCTCCGCGCCGCTGAGGCACTCGTAGCGTTTGCCCTTGGCGCGCCCGATGAGGGTAAGGCCCACCTCCTGCGCGATCTCCACGCCCCAAGCGGTGAAGCCCGAACGTGAGATCAGGATAGGGATGCCCATCAGCGCCGTCTTGATCACCATCTCGGAGGTCAGCCGCCCCGTGGTGTAAAGAATCTTGTCTTCCCCACTTACGCCTTCCGAGCGCATCCAGCCTGCGATCTTGTCGACGGCGTTATGGCGGCCCACGTCCTCCATGTAGACCAGCGGCCGGTCTCCTTCGCAGAGCACGGTGCCGTGGATCGCACCCGCCGCAAGGTAGAGCGACGGCGTGCGATTGATCTTTTCAGACAGCGCGTAGATCCATTCCTCGCGCAGCGGCGTCGCAGGAAGCGTCAGCCCCTCGAGCCCCGCCATCATATCCCCGAAGACCGTACCCACCGCGCATCCTGAGGTGCGGGTTTTGCGGGCAAGCTTGTCCTCGTGATCGGTTTCTTCGGCGGTGCGTACGACGACGGTGGCGACCTCTTCGTCGTAATCGACGCGCGTCACGGTATCCGTGGCCGACAGCATCCCCTGATTGCTGAGGAAGCCGAGTGCCAGATACTCGGGATAGTCGCCAATCGTCATCGCGGTGACGATTTCGCGCCGGTTGAGGTAGATCGTCAGAGGGCGTTCTTCGACCACGCGCAGCTCACGCGGTTCGCCGGAGGCATCCATGGCCTGAACCACGCGCGTCAGCCCTTCCCTCTCGGGATCTGGCGCGATGATGTAATCGTCAAAGACAGCCGTAGCCATTTGCATCCCCTGCCTGCGCGAGCTAGCGCTAGCGTCGCGACAAGGTAGGGGCCCAAGTTGAGAGAGACCACCCGGAAAGCGGCATTCTGGACGGGGGTGCGTCACGGTGCACCATTCGTGTTCCTGCTCGTGCCGTTCGGCACGCTCTTTGGCGTGGTCGCAGCCGAGGCTGGGCTGAACCTTCTGGAGGTCATGAGTTTCTCTATCGCGGTGGTCGCGGGGGCTGCTCAGTTCACCGCTGTCGCGATGATGCAGGATGCGGTGCCCACCGTGATCGTTTTGATCACATCGCTTGCGGTGAACCTGCGCATGGCGATGTATTCGGCGGCGCTCACCCCGCATCTGGGCGAGGCACCCGCGTGGCAGCGCGTCTTCATGGCCTATTTCATGGTGGATCAGGCCTTCGCCCTATCCTCAGTGACCTTTGAAGAGCGGACGGAATGGAGCGTGGGGGAGAAGACCGCCTACTACTTCGGGGTCATCGTCCCGGTGGCGCCGTGTTGGTACCTGGCCACGCTGGCCGGTGCATTGATCGGTGAAGCGATGCCCGAGGCGCTAGCCCTCGATTTCGCGCTGCCGATCGTATTCCTCGCCCTGGTGGCACCCGCGTTGCGCACGCTGGCGCATATCGCGGCTGCTGCGACCTCCATCATCTTGGCCCTCGTCTTCGCGTGGCTTCCCTTTTCGCTTGGCCTCCTGATCGCAGCGATCGCCGCCATGATCGTCGGCGCCCGTGTTGAGACCTGGCAGGAGGCGCAGCGATGATAGAAGCGCCAACCTGGGAAATCTGGGTCGTGATCGTGGGACTGGGGCTCGGCAGCTTCGCCCTGCGGTATTCCTTCCTCGGGCTGATCGGGGGCAAGGAGCTGCCAAAGTGGGTGTTGCGCCACCTGCGCTATACCGCCGTGGCCGTGCTGCCTGGCCTCGTGGCGCCCGCCGTGATCTGGCCTGCCGCCACTCAAGGAGAGCTTGATCCAGCACGGCTCGCCGCCGCGGTGGTAACCTTCGCGGCGGGGTATCTGTCGAAGAATGTAATGGTAGCCGTCATCGCCGGGGCGGTGACGCTCTACACCGGGCTCTGGCTCACGCCTTAGATGCGCAGGGTGTTGTTTTCCCAGAACTTCTCTTTGTCGGCATCGTCGAACTGACGGAATTCGTTGCGGATGACACCGGGCTGACCAAGGAGCTGATCGTGCAGCTTATTGGGGAACCAAACCTGGCTCACCTGCACCGGCATACCGGGCGCCGATGCCAGAACGCCAGAGACCGAGCGCGTGCAGAATGCATCGGGCACTGGGCCAAGCTTTCGGACTTCCGCCATCACCCAGGCCGCCGTCGACGCGGGAACCTCAAAGCTCTGCATCGTGGTCCAGTAGGTGAGCCGGGTGTGGTAATCCACGAAAGCCTTGCGCGCATTGGGGCTCATGCCAAAGATCACATCGTGCTGCTCGGGCAGCTGCGGATGCGCGAAAGTGCCTGCGGGGTCAAAAACCACGCGTTGGTCCGCGTGGATGAAAAGCGCGCTATGGGCCCCGTTGTTCGAGCTCACGTTGAACGAGGTGAAAACCTCCAAACGTGGCGGCCCCTCGTTTGCGCGAAATGCATTCGCGACAACCGACGGATCTTCGAAAACAGTGGGCTTCGTCGAGCAGGCCGCCAGCAAGGCTGGGGCCCCCAACAGGAACGCGCGACGCTTCATCAGCCGTTGATCATGTAGAGCAGGATCAGCGCGATGATGCACACCGCCATCCCGCGACCAACCAAGGACAGGAACCCCTCGAAGGTTTTCTCCTGGGTTTCGATGTTCATCGAGCCGTGCACATGTGCTTCGTGCTGCTCATCCGTGTTCTGATCTGCCATAGCGGACTCCTTTATTCGGCCCCGGCCTAACTCATCATGCGCCCGGCGTCACCGGGCCTTTCAGCCGCAGTTACGCCTCGTCGCTTTCTTCTGTTTCTTCAAGGGAGGCGGCAAGGCGGAAACCGATTCTGTTTGCCTCGGGCCGGTCCACATTCTTGGGCAGCGCGCGCAGCATCACGTTGAGCTGGCTCACATGTTGAACAAGCTGTGTTGCGGCGCCCGACGGGTCGGTGCCGTAGAAGGTGATGATGTCGGGATCAAAGAACCCCATGCCTTCGATGCGCAGCACACCCATTTCGCCCCCGGCAAAGCCCATGGCGACCTCGTGCTCGGGGTCGAGCTGTTTCTCGAAGTTCTGAATGTAGAGGATGAGCCGCTGATACGCCCATTCGGCAGGGCTTTTTTGCTCAATGGGCTTTTCCTTGGCGCTTTCCGGCAGCCCGTCGGGATCCGCGTTCTTGGCTTTAGGGTCCGTGTGGACTTCCTTCATCTTGGGAAGTTTTGTCTTTTTGCTCATGTCTCTCCCACCGGGATCGCCGTTGTTTCAACTATTTCTTCCATAACGAAGCTCGCAGAGACATCCCCGATCTCGATGCGGCTGGTCAACTCTTTGTAAAACCGGTCGTAGTCGGACATGTCCGCCACACGCACGCGCAGAAGGTAATCGAGGTCGCCGGTCATGCGGTAGGCCGAGATAACCTCCGGCATCTTCACGGCCTCCGCAAAATGCTTGGCCCAGTCCGGCCCGTGGGAGCCTGCGCGCAAGAGCACAATCGCCATGAGCGGTTTGCCGAGCATAACCGGGTCCGCCAGCGCCACGCGCCCGTGAATGAACCCCGCATCTTCCAACGCTTTCACCCGTCGCCAAGCAGCGTTGCGCGACAGGTGGATGCGTTCGGCCAACGCGTCCATCGACAGCGTTGCATCCCGCTGAAGCACGCGAAGCAGGTGATGATCGTAAGAATCGAGCTTCATATTGGGATCATGTCCCAAAACAGAAGCGATGTCAGTGAAAATTGGGATCCTTGTTCACGGTTTTTCCTGCATCCTGCTGGCAACTCAGGAGATCACTATGACCACCAAGACTGCACCGACCCTTTTCGCCACCATCTTCACGGAGCATCCGGCCTCAGTTGACGAGACCTATCTGCAGCACGCGCGTTTCGCGCTCAGTTTTGCGTTTTGGCTGGGTCTCGCGGCGCTTGCGGCGCTGGTGCACGCGGTGATCCCGAAGCTGTGCGAAACGACGGCCTCGACGATCATCCGTCGGCTCGTGGCGCGCATGGACGCGCGGCACTGACCTCAGAGCTTGGTGTAGACGTAGGCGCCTGCGGCGTTGAGCGCCCGCCCAGCCTGACCGGTGAAGTAGAGGTGCTGGCAGTGGGCGAAGGCCTCCACCAGCGCCAAGCCATATTCGCCGCCTTTGATCTCGCGCTTGAAGATCGGGGCGAAGGTTTCCCCGGCGCTTGAGGGCGTCTCCAGATGCGCGAGCAGGCGGCCCAG
>JBCBFV010000214.1:0-4383 GCA_038527425.1 Pseudomonadota bacterium | reverse complement strand
GGCCGCGAGCAAAGCGGCTTCAAACGCCTTCAACGACCGACGGGCCGACGGGCCCACGGTGCTGCTGCGCAGCTCCGGGAAGATCTCGAAAAGCTCATCGCGAGACCCATCGTCGAGCGCCGCCAGCCCCTGATCCGCGGCCAGGAAGCTCTCAGTTAGAAGGCCGTTGGCCGTGATGATCTGGTGGGCGTCAAACATCATATGGATGTAGGTGACATGGCCCCGCGGGCTCACACGCACGGCTTGCCCATCGACAAGATGCTTTGCTGCCACGAGGACTTCGCTTTCTCCGAAAAGAAGCTCCGCCCGGTAGCCGGAAAAGAGCATGCGATGCTGAGGGGAGACCAGGAGCGATCCTTCGCCCAGCACGCCGGGACCCACTTCAATGGGGGCAAAACGGCCCTCAGCAGGTACCGTGCGCTGCCCGATCCAGCGCAAAGGCTGGGGGCCATGATCGCGGGTCAGAACCAGATCGCCTGCCACCAGCGTCTCAATCGCGCGCGCGCCGTAGGGCGTGGCGATCATCGTGCCGGGCGTAAAGCAGATGATATTCTCAATGTTCGAGAAGGTGACGAGCGTGCCGTCAGTGAGCGTGATCGTCCCGTTTTCCGGGTTGCCCACGTCGTAGACCACATCCGAAAGCGCAGCTTGGCCGTTCAATGCGATGGTGTCGCCGCCGGTCTCACCGTCCTCGCTGCCGTCGATGAAGATGGCCGCATTGGCCTCGGCGAGATCGGTCAGCGTGAAGAGGTCGTCGCCTGCGCCGCCCGTGGCGCTGTCACCGTCGGAGACGACAAAGCTGTCGTTGCCGCCGCCGCCGAACATCTCGTCCGCGCCCGTGCCACCGATCAGCGTGTCTTCGCCATCGGGCAGGGGGATCGGGTCAAAGCTGATGTCTGAGACCCACGCGCGCTGACCGCCCGTGTTGTCGTTGCCGTAGATGATCTCGAAGGAGGCAAGCGGCCCCGCGATTTCCACGAGAACGGAACCTGACGCATCATCGGCACCGCCGTTTGCGACGCCCGCGGTGACTGTGTTGCCCGAAGTCGTGTTCAGAGCGTCTTCGGCAGTGATCTCTACGATGACTGGATTGCCGTCTGCATCGATGGCGTTGATCGTGATGCTGTCAGTCCAGGAGCCTGTGTCCACGTCATTGAGGCGGAAACTGACGTTTTCGACCACGTTCTCCGTGTCGCCGTCGTCGCTGGAAGCAAAGCTGAAGTTGACGGTCGAGGTGTTCGCGCCGCCGTTGCCCACAAGCTCGAGCGCGGAGTTCGTCCCGAAGGCTTCGCCTGCTTCCGTGTATTGCGTTGTGCCGGTGTCGACCTCGGCAGAGGTCAGCGCGCCGTCGTTAGTAACGGAGACCGTGACTTCCGTGGTGCCAGTGACCTGAGTGAAGCCGCCGGAGACGTCCTCTCCGTTGCCGCCAGCCGCCGACCAATCAAGGAGCTCGCTCGCTGGCGCGCCCGGTTCTTGATCGCCATAGATCGTGTCGTTGCCGGTGCCGCCTTCGAGGCTGTCGTTGCCTGATCCGCCGACAAGAACGTCTGCGCCGCCTTGGCCATCAAGCTCATCGTCGCCTGCGCCGCCGACGACAGTATCGCCGCCACCGCCGCCTTCGATCGTGTCATTGCCATCGCCGCCGTCAACGCTGTCTGCGCCGCCGTCGCCGTCAAGGAGGTCCGCGCCACCGCCACCAAGGATGGTGTCGTTGCCGGTGCCGCCGTTGATTTCGTCGTCCCCAGCTTCGCCGTCGAGGCTGTCATTGTTGGCGCCGCCGTCGATCGTGTCGTTGCCGTCGCCGCCGAGAATGGTGTCATTGCCCGCGTCGCCAAGGAGGCTGTCTGCCCCATCTTCGCCATCAATCAGGTCGTCGCCGGTGCCACCGTCGACGATATCGTCACCTTCACCCGCATTGATCGTGTCGTTGCCGCCGAATCCGTCGATCGTGTCGTTGCTGCCGAGGCCATCGATGAAATCATCGTTGGCTGTGCCGTCGATATCATCGGGATCAGGTGTGCCCATGAGGGCCGAAAACGTCGGTGCGGACGTTACCGTGGCGGAGGTGATCGTCGTAACAGGCCCAAAAGAGGGGACAAAATAGACGTTACCGTCTGTCGCGAGGATATAGTCGCCGGGCTCTGATTCATTGGTAAAAGTCGTGCCGCCGAAGGTGCCAGACCATTCCCAGTTTCCTGAACCGAGGACCTGGTCGGTCGTAAACGTCACAAGCGGGTCGACAATCAAGTCGCCCGCATCGAGACTGCCGTCTCCTAGCTGTACCAGATACCCGTCAGGCATTTGTCACCACCATCAATCTGTCACCAAACCGCGCTTTGTCCGCGAGTTTGAAACAGTTTGTAGGTGTTGGAGCGGGCAGAAGTTCGCCTGAATTGGGGCGTGTCAGGGGAACCTTTAAGGCTAGGGCGTGCCCCCTGAAATCTCGATTGTAGTGCCCGTGACAGACCCTGAACCGGGCCCGCAGAGCCACAGAACGGCCTCGGCAACTTCCTCGGGTGTGATCAGGCGCCCGTGGGGATTGAGGTCGGTCATGATCTTGAGGGCTGCGTCTTCATCGATCTTGAGCCGCTCGGTCAGGCGGCCCACGTTTTCGCCGATGATGGGCGTGTCGACATAGCCCGGACAGACGGCATTGAAGGTGACATGGGCGTCTGCGAAGTCGGCAGCGAGCCCTTTGATCAGGCCCACGAGCCCGTGTTTCGAGGCCGTATAGGCATGGGCCCCTTTGAGCCCCCGCAGCCCCGCGATGGAGGAGATCGCGATCACACGCCCCCAATCCTTCACCGGCATCCGGCGCAGTCCTTCGCGCATCGTCAGGTAGGCGCCATCAAGGTTCGTGGCCATGATCTCCCGCCAGAACGCGGTGTCGGAGCCCAGAATGTTCTGCCCCCGCGCGATGCCTGCGTTCACGACGAGGATATCGAGGGCGCCGACAGCCCCGAAGCCATGGACCACGGAAGCCTCATCTGTGACGTCCATCGCAAGGGGCTCAAAACCATGGGTTTTTGCGGCCTCCTCGAGCACCTCGAGGCGCCGACCAGTGATGAACACCCGCGCGCCTGCGCCTTTGAGCGCTTTGGCTGAGGCCAGCCCGATGCCCGTGCCGCCCCCCGTGACGAGGGCCGTTTTGCCGTCTAGAACTGTCATGTCCGAAACACTAGCTGCGAGCGCGCTTATGCTCAAATGGATCGATCTTCCGCCGCTCTGGCTCCTGGCATTCCTGATTGTGGGCTGGGTGATGCCTGTCTTGACGGGCTCGCCTGCCTGGCTTGCGCCCTTGGGAGCGGCGCTGGCGCTTGCTGGCGTGGCTTTCGCGGTCTGGGCCGTGATGGAGATGGGGCGCGCACGCACGACGCCAATTCCGCACCAGCGCGCGACGGCGCTCGTAACCAGCGGCCCCTTCGCATTTTCGCGCAACCCGATCTACACTGCGGACCTCGCAATTCTGCTCGGCGTTTACGCGTGGTGGGGCCAATGGGTCTGGGCACCGTTCGCGTTTTTCGCGCTCCAATGGATTCTCACGAAGCGGTTTATCGAGCCCGAAGAGGCTCGTTTACGTGAAGACTTCGGCGTCGCCTTCGGGGATTGGTGCTCAAAAACTAGGCGCTGGCTCTGAACTTAGCGTCTGTTAGCGCAATATTCTTGCGCAAGGCGGTTGGATTCTTTCGTCGCGGCGGCTAGACGCGCGCCACTCCTGCGCCACATCAGGCAAAAGCATCGAAAAGGGTGGGACACGTGAAAATCGGAACGCCGAAAGAGACATTCGAGGGTGAAGCCCGCGTCGCCATGACGCCGGACAGCGCCAAGCAGCTCCAGAAACTAGGCCATGAATGCCTCATCGAGACAGGGGCAGGTGCGCTTGCTGGGTTCTCTGATGCCTCCTACGAGGAAGCCGGGGTGACAGTGGTCAGGAAGGCCACAGATCTCTACAAGCAGGCCGAGATTATCGCCAAGGTGCGCCCGCCGAGTGATGCGGAAACGAAGCGCCTGAGCGAAGGTCAGACGCTGATCTCCTTCTTCTATCCGGGCGGCAACGAGAAGCTGATGAACCTTGCCAACAAGCAAGGTGCCACGGTTGTCGCGATGGACATGGTCCCGCGTATCTCCCGCGCGCAGAAGATGGACGCGCTGAGCTCCATGGCCAACATCGCGGGCTACCGCGCTGTGATCGAGGCCGGTAACAACTTTGGCCGCTTCTTTACCGGTCAGGTGACGGCTGCTGGTAAAGTGCCGCCCGCTAAGGTCCTCGTCGTCGGCGCTGGTGTTGCAGGCCTCGCCGCCATTGGTACCTCCACGAGCCTTGGTGCCATCACCTACGCCTTCGACGTGCGTCCCGAAGTGGCCGAACAGATCGAATCCATG
>JBCBFV010000213.1:0-4384 GCA_038527425.1 Pseudomonadota bacterium | reverse complement strand
TTCGCGGAAGTATTCTGCCACAACATTCTCGCCCAGTGCCCCGCCCGTCAGGCGCGCGCCGGTGAAGCGGTCGATGTTGATAAAGATACCGCCGGGGGGCACTTCGAAGGGGCCGCCGCCGTACTTGGTGATCGCCTCTTCCATGAAGTCGTTGAAGACCGGGCCGCAGAATGATCCGCCGCCTGCCCCGCGTCCAAGCGGTGTGGGATCGTCAAAGCCGATGTAGCAGCCGGCCACGATGTTGGAGGTGAAGCCCACGAACCAGACATCCTTGGCGTCGTTGGTCGTGCCGGTCTTGCCCGCCACAGGCACAGGCAAGTTCACGGTGCGCGCCGCGGTGCCGCGGTCAACGACGCCCTTCATCATGGAGGTCAGCTGGTAGGCGGTGATGGCATCCATCACACGCTCGCGGTTCGACCAGATGTCGGGGCCAGCAGCCACACGAAGCTCCCGCGCGTCGCAGTCTTCGCAGACGCGCTTGTCATGGCGATAGACGGTCTTGCCGAAACGATCCTGCACGCGGTCAACGAGGGTGGGTTCCACGCGCTCACCACCGTTGGCGAACATCGCGTAGGCGGCCACCATGCGGTAGAGCGTCGTCTCGTCGGAGCCAAGCGACGCCGCCAAAACCTCATTCATCTCGTCATAGACGCCGAAGCGCTCCGCGTAGGAGGCGACGGTGTTCATGCCCACCTCTTGCGCGAGGCGGATGGTCATGAGGTTCCTTGAACGCTCGATTCCCGTGCGCACTGGCGTGGGGCCGTAGAACTGGTTCGACGCGTTCTTCGGACGCCAGACGCCTTGGGGCGTGTTGATCTCGATCGGGGCGTCGATGACGATCGTGGCGGGCGAATACCCGCTGTCGAGCGCCGCCGCGTAGACGAAGGGCTTAAAGGCCGATCCCGGCTGGCGCAGCGCCTGCGTGGTGCGGTTGAACACCGAATGCTGGTAGGAGAAGCCCCCCTGCATCGCCAGAACGCGGCCCGTGTTGACGTCCATCGCGACAAAGCCGCCTTGGACGGCGGGCACTTGGCGCAGCGTCCACCGCTCGAAGGTGCCGTCGCTGGCCGTTTCCGCGCGCACGAGCACCACGTCGCCTACTTCGAGCAAGTCTCCAGCGGCGCGCGCACGGTTGGCGAGCGATCCGTCCTCAAGCTCCTTCCGGGCCCAGGTGACGTCGTCAGCGGTGATGAAGTGCCCGTCTTCGTCCTCTGGCACGCCCTCGATGCCGATGCGGGCGGCGCTATTGCCGATGCTCAGCACAACGGCCGGGTACCATTTCGTTGGCAGCGTGATGTCACGCGATACGGTCGCGTTGCTCAAAGCATTGCGCCAAGTTTCTTCGTCCGCGAGGTCCTCCGCGGCGAGCGTCACGCCCGTCCCGCGCCACACGCCCTGCTCACGATCATAGCTCTCAAGCTGGCGGCGCAGCGCGCTTGCCGCTTCGGTCTGCATTTGCGGATCAATCGTGGCGCGCACGCTGTAGCCGCCGGAGAAGAACTCCGCCTCGCCAAAGTCACGCGTCAGCTGGCGGCGGATCTCATCGGTGAAGTAGTCGCGCGGCGGCAACGTGGATTTGAAGCTATCGACGAGGCCCATCTGCACGGTGCGGATCGGCTCCGCCTTCGCCTCTTCATATTGCTGATCAGTGATATAGCCGTTCTCGTGCATCTCGCGCAGCACGAGGTTGTTGCGGCGGTTCACGGCCGCCTCGTAATCATTGGCCGGATTGTAGCTGTAAGGCGCCTTCGGGTGGATCGCGAGGAACGCGGCCTCCGCAATCGTCAGATCGGTAAGCGGCTTGTTGAAATAGCTCTGCGCGGCCGCGGCTACCCCATAGCTGCGCACGCCGAGATCGATCTCGTTCAGATAAAGCTCGAGGATCTTTTCCTTCGACAGCGTTTGCTCGATCCGCGAGGCGAGGATGATCTCTTTGATCTTACGCTCGGCGGTGACGGAGCCATCGAGGATGAAGTTCTTCATCACCTGCTGGGTGATCGTGGAGGCACCACGCAGGTTCTCACCGCGGCTGAGCACCGCGTCCCGGATCGCGGCAGCAAGGGCGCGCGGGTCATAGCCTGCGTGGTCGTAGAAGTTCTTGTCTTCCGCGGAAATGAAGGCCGCTTTCACGATAGGCGGGATCTCTTCCGCGCTGGCAAACAGGCGGCGCTCCAGCGCGAATTCGTCGATAATGCGGCCTTCGCCCGAATAGATCCGGCTGATCGTTTTGGGCGTGTAGCTCGCAAGTTCGTCATAGGACGGCAGATCACGCCCAAAGAGATAGAAGACCGCTCCAATCCCGAGGCCCATCATAAAGACACCGAGCGTCAGCGCCGAAAAGAGCCCGCCCACAATGGACAAGATCCCGGTGGTGAGAGCCCCCACCCCGGAGCTGCCTGCGTCGATCACCTTCTTGATGGCCATGCGGCTCATGGAAAGTCTCCCTGAAATGCCAGTCTTATCTGGCAGAAAGTGGCGCGGCTTTCAAATCACAGCCTTGCGTTAGATAGGCGCTATTGGCGCAAAAGCGCCCGTTCCGCAGCGTCCTGATCGGCCCAAGCCGTTATGCCCGCAACGAGCCCTCGGATGATCTTTCCGCGCTTTTCGGGGGATTGCAGCTCGAGCCGGTCCTTTTCCGAGCTCAGAAAGCCCACTTCGATCAAGACAGATGGCACATCAGCCGACCTCAATACTGCAAAATCCGCCGCGCGCAGCGGATTGTTGTTCAGCCGCGCGCCGCCTTCAGCCAGGGAGGCCTCGAACGCGCGCGCGAGGTTTTCGGATCGCGGCGTTGTCTCAGCCCGTGCGAGTTCGAGCAAGATACGGGCGATTTCATCGTCCTGCCCGTCGAGATTCACACCCGCGATGATGTCTGAGCGGTTATGCCGTTCCGCCAACAAAGCTGACGCCGCATCAGTAGCCGTCTCGGCCAGCGTGTAGATTGTGGCCCCTTCTGCGTACCCCTCCTCCAGCGCGTCAGCATGGAGCGAGACAAACGCATCTGCTGAAAGCTGGCGTGCAAGGCCCGCGCGCGCTGGCAAGCTGACGAAATCATCGGCATCGCGCGTCAGATGCACCTCAAAATCAGTGGAGCGCCGCAGCGCGTCCCGAAGCTCTCGCGCCATGACGAGCATCAAATCGGCCTCTTTCACCCCGCCCCGCTCCGCACCGGGATCGACGCCGCCGTGGCCTGGATCGATCACTAGAACAAAGGCATCGTCGTCGCCCGGCTCTGCGGGAACGGTGCGTTTCAAGGCCACCGAACTCGCGGGCGGGCCCGACGCTGCCTGAAACGCCTCATCAGAGGTTCGCGCCAAAACGACCGTCAGCTGTGCGCCCGTTTCGGTCCGCCGCAGTTCGGCCGTGGTCAGCGCAAAAGGCCCGTTCATTGGCAGCACAAAGCCCGACCATCCTTGAGCCAGTGTTCCAGCTTTGGGCGGACCGGCATCCCGGCTTTCCAAGTCCTCGAGTGGCAGGCCCGCCCAGTTCACTTCGCTCAGCTCCAGGACAAGCTGGGGCGGGCTTGCGAGAGTATAGGCGCGGTACGGCACGCCTTGGCTAAGCCCGAGGGTAAGCGTGATGGTGCCGCGCGACTGATCGAGCGTCGTCTCGGCAGGCACTACGCGCGCAAGCGCCGTCAGATCCTGCGCCGCGCCGCAGACCGCCCAAAGGGACATCATCAGTGCCAGAAATACCGCTCGCATACCGCGCCTGCTTTTTTCGGCACACTAGCAAAAGCGCGCCGACGGCGCCACTCACGTGCCCGCGAAATACCGCGTCAATCGGGCGAGCCCTTCCTCCATGTCGGCGGTGGACCGCGCATAAGACAACCGCAGCGTCCCGTGCCCACGCTCGGCATCGAAATCGAGGCCCGGCGTCACAGCCACCCCGGCTCTGTCGAGGATGTCTGCGGCCAGAGCTTTCGAATCCTGAGTAAAGTCAGACACGTCTAGATAGATATAGAAAGCGCCATCAGCCGGTGAGATGACTTTTTGGCCTGCCTTCGCGAGCCCGTCGAGCAGAAGCTCACGGTTCGCACGATAGGTTGCCAGATGGCCGTCGAGCTCTTCGCGGGCATCAAGCGCGCCCAGAGCTGCCACTTGGCTCGCATGGGTGGGGCAGATGAACATGTTCTGGGCGATGCGCTCGACCGTGCGAACATGGTCCTCGGGCACCACCATCCAACCAATCCGCCAGCCTGTCATCGAGAAATACTTGGAGAATGAGTTCACGACATAGACGTCGTCGGTGACTTCGAGGGCCGAGACACAGCGGTCGCCGTAGGAGATGCCATGGTAGATCTCGTCCGAGATGAAGGCGCAGTCCTCGTGGGAGCACGCCTCCGCCAAAGCGCGGATCTCGGTCGCGCTCAGCATTGTGCCTG
>JBCBFV010000212.1:0-4413 GCA_038527425.1 Pseudomonadota bacterium | reverse complement strand
TGGAACGGTTCGCTTTCCGTGAAAACCCAACCCTGACCTGGCACTCGGACGCCGCCTGAGGGCGCGCCCATCCGGTCATCAACTGAGTGGAGGATCACATGGATCGAAGGATCGCACTCAAAACCACCCTTGGCGGCGCATTGGCCGTCATCCTCGCAAGCAAACTGGGAGCTGAAACAATGGACGATACCACCCAAGCCTCTTTCGACACCGTCATGGCCTTCATGGGCGCCATGGGCGGCGGCGACATGGAAACGATGGCCTCGCTGATGGCCGACGACATGGTCTGGCACAACGAGGGCGACAGCTCACTGCCATGGATCGGCGAGACGGTGGGCAAAGAGGCGATCTTCGGTTTCCTCGGTGTCTTCTCCTCCAACCTCACGACGACGTTGTGGGAAAACACCGACGCCTTCGCCTCGGGCGATACCGTGGCCGTCTTTGGCAAAATGAACGGGATCACCACGGCTTCGGGCCAGGAGACGGGCGAGTTTACCTTCGCGCTCCGTGCCAAGGTGCGTGATGGCCAAGTCGTCCTCTGGCACTGGTTCGAAGACAGCTTCGCAATCAGCCAAGCCTACCACGGGCGCGCCTAACGAGCATCTTCCTCGGCGGGTCGGCATCGCTCCTGACTCGCCGGTGAAGCCGCAACTTCACCTAATCAAATTCACAACAACTCAACAGGAGACGTCCTATGACGATCAAACTGAACCGTCGCGCTTTGCTTCAAGGCGCCGCTTTGTCCGCAGGCGCTGTCGCGCTCATCCGCGGTGGTCTGGCCCCCATGTCCGCACGTGCCCAGGGCGCGCTGCCTGCCGGGACGACCATCAGCTTTTCCAAGGGCGGCGTGAACTTCCACACCTACCTGTCGCCGGCTGAGACCGTGAACGTGACGAGCCACGTCATCGAACTGGGCGACCAGCTGCTCGTCGTTGACGCCACGATGTTGCCGCCGACGGCTGCCGAGGTGACGGCCTTGATCGCGGCCACCGGCAAGCCCGTGCACACCGCCTACGTGAGCCATGAGCACCCCGACCACTGGGGCGGTGTCTCCACCTTTGAAGGCGTGAACTTCGTGACGCTCCCTGAGATCCGTGAAGGTCTGCGGGCTGAGGCCACGGGCGGCGACTTCCCGGAGCCCACCTCCCTTTTGAATGGCGCCGATCTTGCGCTCGGTGAGACGACAATCGGGGGGGTGACCGTCGAATTCCGTGCCTATGACAACGCCGAGGCGCCGAAAGCCATCGTCGCGGTCCTGCCGGAGCAGAAGGTCGCCGTGGTCCAGGACCTCGTCTACAACGGCATCTACTTTGCGCCGGGCGTGGATCGCAAAAACTGGATCGCGACCCTTGAAGGCATGCGCGATGATCCGTCCTTCGAGACCCTCCTCGTGGGCCACGGTCACCCGACCACGCGCGGCGATCTCGATAACGCCATCCAGTACCTGCGCACCTTTGATGCGGCATGGGATGCAGGCGACACGCCTGATGCCGTCGCCGCAGCTATGCGCGAAGCCTATCCGGGCTTCGGGGGCGAGTTCCTGCTTGGGCTGATCGAGCCTTACTGGGACAAGTAAGCCAAATCAAAAAACACGACCCGCGCGGGCCCATGGTCCGCGCGGTGCGCTGCAGAGTTAGAAAAGGAAAAGCTTGATGGGACAGGGTCTTGATAACGTTCGCGCCATTTACCTGGAGGGCATTGCCGGGGGACGGGCGCGCGAGGCGGTGACGAAATACACCGGCCATCGCTACACACAGCACTCAACCGGCGTGGGCAACGGCGTCGAAGGCTTCCTCGCCTTCTTTGAGCCATTCGTGGAGCGTAACCCAAAGCGTGACATCACCATCCGCCGTATCTTTGAGGATGGGCGCTGGGTGTTTTGCTCGGCCTACCAGTCGCTCAATGACGGTGAGGCGCAGTGGGTGACGATGGATATGTTCTATACGGATGCCGACGGGCTCATCCTCGAACACTGGGATACGATCGCGGCCTACGAGGCTGAGACGCTGTCCGGCGAGGATCAGGCCGGTGGCCCACAAGAGGTAGACCCGTCCGCAGATACGCAGACGAGCAAGGATGTCGTGCTCGAATACACCAAGCAAGTGCGGCAGGAAGGCGATCTTAGTAAGCTCGATCAGTTCGTGGCGCCGGGCCTCATCCAGCATGCGCCGGGGATCGCGGCAGGTCAGGACGGGCTGCGGGCGTGGTTGGCCTCGGAGGATGCTGGCCGCTACGAGTTCCTCTTCAACCTCATGGGGCAGGGCGATTTCGTGATGACCTACTCAAAACGCGTCGTGAGGGGTGAGGACGTGGCGGTATTCGACGTCTACCGGGTGAGCGGCGGCAAAATCGTCGAGCATTGGATGAACGAAGAGGTCATCGGCCCGCAGGAAAGCTGGGGCAATTCCGGCAAGTTCTGAGACTGTTTGGGGGGCTTCGTTGCCCCCCGCATATCGTTGAAATTAGGCGCCGTAGAGCCCTGCAACGCGTCCCCGCAGGGCGGTGAGCGCAAGAACCGCGTCGATCGTCGGCGTTGGGGTGTTCGTGACACGCCCAAGTTCTTGTACCGAACCCACGAGCGCGTCGATCTCCATGGGGCGCCCTTGGTCGAGGTCTTGCAACATCGAGGTGCGGTGCGCGCCTACATCCGCGCCGCCCTTGATGCGCCGGTCTACGTCGATGGGAAACTTCACGCCGAGCTTCTCGGCGATTTCCTGGGCCTCGAGCATCATGTTCCGCGCCACTTCGCGCGTGCCCGGATCGGTGCAGAGCACATCAAGCGTGGCGTGGGTGAGGGCAGAGATCGGGTTGAACGACAGGTTACCCCAGAGCTTCACCCAAATCTCATCACGCAGCTTCGGACGCACAGGCGCTTTCAGGCCCGCCTCGCTGAGCGCCTTCGACAGTGCCAACGCGCGCTCGGATTTCGTGCCGTCAGGTTCACCAAGCGAGAAGCGATTGCCTTCGATGTGTTTCACGACGCCGGGCTCGATTACTTCAGCGGCGGGGTAGACGACGCAGCCCAACACCCGGTCGGGGCCGAAGCCGTCCCACTGCGCGTCACCGGGGTCCACACTCTCAAGGCGCGTGCCTTCGAGGTCGGTGCCGATCTTGTGGAAATACCACCACGGCACACCGTTCACGCCAGAGACGATGGTGGTGTTCTCCCCGATCAGCGGCTGCATCTTGGGCACGACCGCAGGCACGGAATGGGCCTTTAGCGTGACGATGACATAGTCCTGCGGCCCAAGATCTGCGGCGTCGTCCGAGGCGGTGACCTTAACCGTCGTCTCACCGCTTTCCTCGATGAGGCGCAGCCCGTTCTCGCGCATGGCCTTCAGGTGCGGGCCGCGCGCCACGAGGCTTACATCCGCACCCGCTTCGGCGAGCTTGGCGCCCATGTATCCGCCGATCGCGCCGGCGCCAAAAATGCAGATCTTCATTAGCCGAGCCCCAGCTTCTCAGCGAGGCCGATGCGCTGCAGCTTGCCGGTCGCGCCTTTCGGAATTTCATCGAGGATCAGGATCTTACGCGGAACTTTGAAAGCGGCTAGACGCTCGCTCGCGAAGTCGCGGATGTCACGGTCGGAGGCCTCTTGGCCCTCCTTCAGTACAACGGCGGCGGCCACGTCTTCCCCGAGTTTCGGGTGCGGGACTGCAAAGGTCACGCATTGCGCGACGGCTGCGTGGTCGGAGAGGATGCCATCGACCTCAAGCGGGCTGATCTTCTCGCCGCCGCGGTTGATGATCTCTTTCAAGCGGCCCGTGAGGGCGAGATAGCCGTCCTCATCGAACGCACCTTGGTCGCCAGTACGGAACCAGCGCTTGCCCTCAGCCTCGAAGAAGTTCTTCTCATTGGCTTCAGGGTTCCCCTCATACCCGGGGGTGACATTCGGGCCCGAGATCGAGACCTCTCCCACGCCGTCGATGAGGCGGTTTTCCACCTCGTGCGCGATGCGCACCTCGGGACCTGCGGGTACGCCAACGGCGCCCGGCTTTTGTTTGCCTGCCTCAATCGGGTTGCAGCACATCTGGTGGGCCGCTTCGGTCATGCCGTAGGCCTCGACAACTGGCGCGCCGAAGGTCTCGGCGAGTTGGGTCATCACGGGGCCGGGCAGGGACGACGAAGAAGAACGAAGGAAGCGCAGGCGCGACTTCTCAATGATCTCTGCATTGCGCGGCGCGCGCGCGAGGATTGCCTGATGCATGGTCGGCACGGCAGTGTACCAGGAGGGATCAACCTCCTCGAGCCAGCCGTAGAACTTGAGCGCGTCAAAGCCCGGCGCGCAGTTGATCGACGCACCTGCGGCTAGCGACGCACTGACAGCAGCTACAAGGCCATGAATATGGAAAAGCGGCATCACGTTCAGGCAGCAATCATCTGCCGTGAGCGCGAGCGACGCGCGGATGTTCT
>JBCBFV010000211.1:0-4427 GCA_038527425.1 Pseudomonadota bacterium | reverse complement strand
GCCGGGTGCAGTGGTCGATGATCACTCCCGCTGGCGCCGCCCGCTGGTGGAGGCGGCGAGCCGGTTGCGTGGCCTATCCGCGCTGTCGCTCATCCTGATCGCAGGTGCAATGGCGGCCATGGTGACACTGGCGGCCCATGCGGCACTGGCGGCCAATCGCTCGGTTATCGAGGTGCTCCGACAAGTGGGCGCGCGGGACGACTATATTGCCCAGGCCTTCGTGCGGCGCTTTACGATGCGCGCGCTGGGTGGCGCGGCCGTTGGCACGATGGCGGGCATGATCGCCGTCGCGCTGATGCCTTCAACGGACGCAGCCGCCGGGTTCCTGACCGACCTTGGCTTCCGCGGTGCGGGCTGGCTGCTGCCGGCAACTATTCCACTTCTTGCAGGGATCGTGGCATTCGCGGCCACCCGCTTTGCGGCCCTGCGCACACTAAGGACCATGGCCTGATGCGCTGGATTCTCTCTCTTTTGCACCTCGTGCAGGCTTACGCGATGATGCTTGTGATGGGCATCGTCTTCCTGCCGTGGGCACTGTTCTCAAAACGCGGTGCTTGGGCGGCGTGTCACGCTTGGGCCCGCTACGCCATGTGGACTGCGCGGATCATGCTTGGCATCAAGACAGAGGTGCGCGGTGAGCCCCCTACTGGCGAAGTGCTCGTCTCGGCAAAGCATCAGAGCTTTCTCGACATCATGATCATCTATTCCGCCCTCCCTTGGGGAAAGTTCATCATGAAGAACGAGCTTCTCTATACGCCGATTATTGGCGTCTATGCTTGGCGCCTTGGATGCGTGCCGGTGAAGCGTGGACGTCGCGCTGATGCTATCAAGAAAATGCTCGCGGACGTGAAGAAGGGTGCCGCGAACCCGGGCCAATTGTGCATCTACCCTCAGGGCACGCGGGTGCCGCCCCGGGTTGAGAAACCCTACAAAGTGGGCACCTATGCGCTGTATCGCGAGCTCGGGCAGCCTTGCATCCCGGTGGCCACCAACGCGGGCGTCTTTTGGCCAAAGAAAGGGATCATGCGCTATCCCGGCACGGCCATCGTGGAGTTCTTGCCCGAGATCCCCGTAGGCCTTGAGCAGGAGCCTTTCATGGCTGAACTCGAAGAGCGGATCGAGACGGCTTCCGACAAACTTCTCGATGAGGCCGGCGCATGACCGAGATCACAACGATTGAAGAGCTCGAGGCGCTCTACGGAAAGCCCGATCCCAATTCGCTCGCCAAAGTGGCGCAGCACGTCACGCCCGAATACGCTGCATGGATCGAGGCGTCGCGCTTCATGGTTTTGTCCACCGTCGGGCCAGAAGGCACCGATGGCAGCCCGCGGGGCGATGATGGCCCCGTGGTTCAGATCGCCGATCCGGGCACGCTCCTTTTGCCGGATTGGCGGGGCAACAACCGTGCGGATTCCTTGCGCAATATCATCGAAGACGGGCGCGTCTCCCTGATGTTCATGGTGCCGGGTAAGACCAACGTCATCCGCGTGAATGGACGGGCCAAGCTGTCGCGCGATCCGGCGCTAATGGCGCGCTTTGAGGTGAAGGGGCGCCAGCCTCGGCTTGTCGTTGTGATCGAGGTAGGAGAGATCTACAGCCAGTGCGCCCGCGCCATGCTGCGGGCAGGTGTTTGGACGCGCGATGACAGCGATTTGCCGCTGCCGACCATGGGGCAGATTTTGGCCGCGCAGACGAAAGGTGCCACCGAAGGTGACACCTATGATGCGAACTGGGCCGCACGCGCCGAGCGCACCATGTGGAACGCTGGCTGAGCCACGCTGCGGCGAGCTACCTGAAGCAATTGAGCAAATCTCGCTGAGTTCATAGCAACGAACGCGGCGCGCACACCGCCCTTGCAATACAGCACCTTAGGCCCTCCGCGTCCCCCCGATCCCGCTAGGCGAAGTCAGTGAGGGGAACTGAATCATGGTTAAAGCTATCCCGATCCCAGCGTGGAGAAGGGCGACGAGGTTTGTATCCTTGTTCCCTTTTCGGGCAGAGCTGCGCTTGTTTGAGCTTAGGCGTCGCGCTGTTGATCCGCGTGCAAAGTGGGGCACCTGCCCACGACCCGTATCCCCAAGTCAGCCACTACGCGGTGGCTGGCTCCCCTTTCCATGGGTCCACTCACGGGGCTGGGGGCCGTCTCCCAGACGGTCCCCGACCGGGGCGATCTCACATCACTTGCACGGGCTTTGGTATTGAGAGCTCAAAGAAGGCCAGCACAAAACCCCAGGCGTCATCCCGGTTCCTTGATGACCTTCCCGTAGGGCGTGAAATCAGGCGGCGAGGCCTGTGGAGCCGATCGCGAGGTACTTCTTGCGGCGATTGTTCAAGAGGTCCTCACCGCTTTGCATGGTGAGTTCTCCCAGAAGCTTGGAAACAGCCGCGCCCACATCCTGGATTGCTTGCGGTCGGTCACGGTGCGCGCCGCCGAGGGGTTCTGGAATGATGTGGTCGCACACGCCAAGCTCGCGCAGCTCTTGCGCTGTCAGGCGAAGCGCCTCAGCGGCTTCGCGCATCTTCTCAGCGTCCTTCCACAGGATCGACGCACAGCCTTCAGGCGAGATGACCGAATAGATCGAGTGTTCGAGCATCGCCACGCGGTTGGCCGTCGCGAAGGCCACGGCACCGCCGGAGCCGCCTTCACCGATCACGATCGAGACGACAGGCACCTTCACCTGCAGGCATTTCTCGGTGGAGCGGGCGATAGCCTCAGACTGACCGCGTTCTTCGGCACCCTTCCCCGGATAGGCGCCGGGCGTGTCGATCAGGGTGACGATGGGCATGCCAAACCGGTCGGCCATATCCATTAGGCGGATCGCCTTCCGGTAGCCCTCGGGGCGGGCCATGCCAAAGTTCCGCTCGATCCGGGATTTGGTGTCGTTACCCTTCTCGTGGCCGATCACCATGACGGGCTTGTCGTCAAACCGCGCGAGGCCGCCCATGACCGCGTGGTCATCCGCAAAGTTCCGGTCGCCTGCGAGTGGCGTGTAATCCGTGAAGAGCGCGTTGATGTAGTCTTGGCAGCGGGGACGGTCGCCGTGACGCGCCACCTGGCACTTCCGCCAGGGCGTCAGATCTTTGTAGAGATCGACGAGCATCTGCTTGGCTTTGGCATCGAGCGCCGCGGCCTCTTTCTCCACATCCATCTCGGAATTATCGCGGGCCAGAGCTCTCAGTTCGTTGGCCTTGCCTTCGATCTCCGCCAGTGGCTTCTCGAAATCGAGGTAGTTCGTCATTGCTCGCTCCGCTTTTTTGCTTAACGCTATATGGCTTTCACGGGGCGCCGATGCAACTCAGCAAGATTTGCAACGCGGGGCTATGCGACATCCGAGTCGAACCGAAGGAGAGGGGCCATGGCCACTGACTACGAAGCTCGGCTGCGCCGCGTGATCGACTACATCTATGACCACACCGACGAGGATCTGTCGCTCGACACCCTCGCGGATGTGGCGGCGATGAGCCGGTTTCACTGGCACCGCGTGTTTCGCGCCATGACGGGCGAGACCTGCGCCCAAGCGGTGCGCCGCGTGCGGCTGCAGCGGGCGGGCTTCATGCTCTCAAACACGCAGGCCAGCATCGATGAGATCGCGGCGTCCTGCGGCTTGGGCGGAAGGGCTGCGTTCACGCGCACCTTCACCGAGGCTTACGGCGTTCCTCCCGGACGGTTCCGAGGGCAGAGCGAAGAACGCGCTCTCCTCGTCATGCGACCCAGAAAGGACTTCACCATGTTCGACGTAACACTCGATAACTCTGAGCCCATGCGCATCGCCGCCGTCCCCCACAAAGGGGATTACACGCAGATCGCCCGCGCCTTTGAGCAATTCAGCGCGATCATGACATCGCGCAACCTCTGGCCCCATACGCGGGGCATGCTCGGCGCATATTACGACGACCCAATGGAAACGCCGGTTGAGGATTTGCGCAGCCTTGCGGGCGCAGTCGTCGACACAGGGATGGAGGTCCCCGAGGAGATGACGGAGATCCGCATCCCTGCAGGCCCGCTCGCCAAACTGCGCTACAAGGGCCCCTACAGCGGGCTGCCGAAGGCCTATGACTACCTCTATGGTCGCTGGCTGCCGGAAAACGGTCATCAGCCCAACAACGACGTGGTTTCGTTTGAGCTCTATCTCAACAGCCCGATGGACATCGCGCCCGACGAGTTGTTGACCGATATCTGTGTGCCGCTGCGCTAGGCGCGGCGCATGCGGAAGAAGATGTAAAGCGGCAGCCCGCAGCTGACGCCGATACAAAACGTGGCGGGGATGGCGATAAGCGAAACCCAGTCCCGCCGCGTCACGGCCTCGTAGATGATCCAGATGGTGAGCGCGACGGCGGCGACCGTGAGGTCCCAGACGAGGCCGGAGGTCGCGTCATTCACGTGCCACGCATCGACCATGGCCATGATCGACCAGCCGTTCTCTTGG
>JBCBFV010000210.1:0-4436 GCA_038527425.1 Pseudomonadota bacterium | reverse complement strand
GAGACATCTTCCCGAGCCCCGGATTCAGCGAATTCGTTGGATCAAGCCCCTTGTAGAACTCTGCTAAGTCCGTCTTCGCCTCGTACAAATGCCCGACATTATGCTCAGCCGGGTATTCTGCGCCGCGGTCATCGAGGATCTTAAGCATCGCGGCCTTCAAAGCCTTGGGATCACAGCCCTTCTTCACGATATAATCCTGATGCATCACGTGGCACATCAGGTGCCCGTAATAGACCTTGCCGAGAAGCTGATCGGTGATCTCCTCCGGCAGCCTTTCGAACCAATCGCGGTCATTGCGGCGCAACGCGATATCGAGGGCGAGAATCTCCTCAACCTCGTGGGCGTGAACATGGCCATATCGCACCGCCGCCCCGGCCGCCGCAAAGCGATGCAGGCCGGAGATCTTTGCCTCTCGGGCAGTGCAAATCCGATACTCGGCATCCTTGCCCTCGAAGTAGCCCGGCAAGAAGGCTTCCGCCTCCTCGATCCCACCGTCATGCATTTTCAGGATCAGATGGTGCTCGTACTTATCCCGGAAGCTCCGCAGAAAGGGCGGCAGGTGCTGGGGCCACAGCTTCATGAGCACCTGCATGAACTTGTCAGTAAAGCCGCGCGTGAGCGCAAATTTGTTCAACCGCGCGTCCACTGCACCCTTCAAGGCAAACACCGCTGGCAGCCGGTCGGTGCCCAGCTTGTCAATCATCACGAGCGTGTCCTTGCCATATTTCGCAGCGATGTCGAAACACTCGCGATGCATGTATTCGGCAGACACCGGCAGCGTCTCGAAATCTTTCAGGATACGGCGCCGAAGCTCTGTGAGGTCTGCGGGATCATTCGTCCCGATGTAGAAAACCTTCTCGCGCTCATAGTTCTCGAACGTGTCGAGGCGCACGGCGAAGACGGCCACCTTCCCGGCTGAGCCCGACACGCCGTGCAGCAGCCGCTTGTCGTTGTTGTAGCGCGACGGCAGATCGCTGTCGCAATCGCGCAGAATCGTCGTGTAATCTGGGTCGGAAGCGTTCTTGCCTGCGGGTGCCGGCGCGTTCTTGTCGAAATCGCCAGCCTCGAGCCGGGTGAGAACCTCTTCGGGTGTCTCGCCGAGGTCGAGGCCAAGCTCGTTCACCAGCTTCAGATCGCCATTGGCGGTGACCTGAGCATATAGCGCGAGCTCGGTGTAGCTCGGCCCCCGCTCGCAGAGCGACCCGCCGGAATTGTTGCACACGCCGCCCACAATGGATGCCCCGATGCTGGAAGACCCAATCACGGAATGCGGCGTCCGATTGAGGGGCCTCAGTGCCTGCTCAAGCTCAAAGAGCGTGTCCCCCGGAAAGCTCAGAACCTGCTTGCCGCCGTCGAGCAGTTCCAGCCCCTTAAGTCGGCTCACATTGATCAGCACCGCGTCGCGGCTGTAGCGCCCCTTGGGGGTGGACCCCTCTGTGAGGCCCGTATTGGAGGCCTGAAGAACGATGATCTTGTCGGCGGCCACGCAGGCCTCGAGCACTTTCCACTGTTCCAGCAGTGTGCCAGGCGTGACCACCGCGATGGCCTCCCCTTCGCCGGAACGAAAACCCTTACGGTAGCGTTCCATGGCTTTGGCTTCGATAAGGACATTGCGTCTGCCGCAGATGCTGCGGAAGCGGTCGATAAGCTCTTCATTCGTCATGGGCCGGGTATACCGCAAGCGGTGTCCGGGATGCATTAGGCTTTCCTGTCGCGGCCCGGCGGGCTAGCAGTGGCGAGTGCCGACGGGGGAGGACGCCATGAGCTTGGGACTATTCGATCTGACCGGAAAGCGGGCCTTGATCACCGGGTCGTCCCAGGGGATCGGCCTCGCGCTCGCGCATGGGATGGCAGAGGCCGGCGCCGAAATCGTGCTCAATGGCCGCGACCCGGGCAAGCTGCGCGCTGCCAAAGAGGGGCTCAAGGCCCGAGGCGCCACGGCGGAAATGCTGAGCTTTGACGTCACACGCCACGCGCAAGCGCGCGAAGCCATCGACGGCTTCGAGGAGACGCAAGGCGCCATCGACATCCTGATCAACAATGCGGGCATACAGCACCGTGCCCCGCTGGAGGAGTTCCCCGCAGAGAAGTTCGAGGCGCTGCTCCAGACCAATATCGCCAGCGTCTTTCACGTCGGTCAGGCCGCGGCGCGGCACATGATCGGACGCGGCGCGGGCAAGATCATCAATATCTGCTCGATCCAGACGGCGCTCGCACGGCCCTCTATTGCGCCCTACACGGCGACGAAGGGTGCCGTGGCGAACCTGACGAAGGGTATGGCCACGGATTGGGCGCGCTATGGGCTGCAATGCAATGGCATCGCACCGGGCTATTTCGATACGCCCCTGAACAAGGCGCTGGTGGAAGACGCCGACTTTACCGCATGGATTGAAAAGCGCACGCCCGCCGGGCGCTGGGGGCAGCTGCCGGAGCTCGTCGGTGCAGCGATTTTCCTGAGTTCCGAAGCGTCAAGCTACGTGAACGGCACGGTGGTCTACGTGGATGGCGGGATGAGCGCCTGCCTCTAACCACGCTTTGTGTGGCCTCGTCAGTCGCCGAAGCCAAAGGGCGGCAGGCTCTCCAGCGCCTCCTTCAGGGCATCGCCCCAACCTTGCGCCACGGCCTGCACATAGGGGTCATCGGAGGGGAGCCGCCCCGTGCGGCCGGTCGTCAGAGAGCCTTCCTCATAGACATGAAAGTCAAAGGGCGCGCCCACGGTCAGGTTCGCCTTCACGGTGGAATCGAAGCTCACCAGCAAAAGGCGCATGGCGTCCTCGAAGCTGAGTTTGGGGTCGTAAGCCCGCACAAGGATCGGACGACCGTACTTGATCTCTCCGGTCTGGAAGAAGGGCGTGTCCGCCCCCGCTTCGATGAAGTTGCCTTCCGGGTAGATGAGAAAAAGACGCGGCGGACCGCCCGCGATCTGTCCTCCAAGAATGACTGTTGCAGCAAAGCTGTCGGCGTTCTGCCCGCTTTCTTCTTGGCGTGCGATAACCTCACGCAGAGTATCACCCACAAGGCGCGCGGCCTGAAACATCGACGGCACGACGAGCAGCGAAGACTGACGTTCATCTGGCGCCTTGGTGCGCTCGTCCAGCAGGCTGATCACGGACTGTGTCGTGGCGAGGTTGCCCGCCGTCATCAGGGTGATGACTCGCTCTCCCGGGGCTTCCCACGTTCGGAGCTTCCGGAAGGTCGAGATATTGTCGAGCCCCGCATTGGTACGGGTGTCAGACATGAAGACCAGGCCCTTTTCCAGGACCATCCCTACGCAATAGGTCACGTTCGTTCGCTCACTGGGGTTGCTCGGCCACTTGGATCTCCACGGAGAGCGCTTCGCGGCAATTGCCCTTCCTGATCCCTCTTATGGGCGCGGCGTCGCTGTAATCAAGGCCCGTTGCCACCCGTACATAGCGCGCGTCGGGCGAAATCCCGTTCGACGGGTCGAAACCCACCCAGCCCAGATCGGCGACATAGGCCTCCGCCCAGGCATGCATGGCTTCTTGATCGGTCCGGTGATCCATCATCAGATAGCCGGACACATAGCGCGCCGGCAGCCCCATTTCACGTGCCGCGCCGACAAACACATGAGCGTGGTCCTGGCAGACGCCCTTGCCGGCGGCGAGCGCTTCTTCGGCCGTCCAAGTCGGCTCGGACGATCCAACCTCATAAGTCACGTGGCTCGCCACATGCTCCATGAGCGAGTGCAGTCGGTCGAGAAGCGTCTCCCCCGCCGTTTCCTTGATCAGGGCCCGGATAGCGGGGCCGGAACGCGTGCGCGGCGTGGGCCGATCGTAGAGCCACAGCGGCGCGGTGGCGCGGTGCGGTCCGACGACCCCAGCATTGTCCTCCACATCCACTTCGCCTTCTGAAACAATCGACAGCTCTGTCGTCCCGGCGTCGAAACTCAGAAGCTCAATCCGGTTGTTGTGGTGATCATCGTAGGTCAGTTCCACCTTCCCGCCGGTGATCTGCGTCTCCCAGAAATGGACGATCTGGCCATTGCCGCTCTTGGGCCATTTGCGCACCTGCTGGAGGCCCACGGAGGCACCGCCATCAAAGTTGTAGGTGGTCGTGTGCCGGATCGAGAGCCGCGTCATGCCGTGAACCTGTAATCAATCTCGATCTGTCGAGCCAGGCCGCCAAGGCGGCGCAGGAAGTCCTGTAGGAACTCATGCAGCCCTTCGTTGAAGATCACGTCGATGTCCTGCCCGGCGCAGGTGCGCAGAATGTCGTCGGCAAGGTGGTGCGACTGCTTTCGCGCCCCGTAGTCATCGGCGAGATAGGCGAGGTTGTCGCGGATCTTGGAAATGCAGAACGCGAGGCTCCGTGGCATGCGACGATCGAGGATCATGAAATGCGCAATCTCCCGTGGCCGCGGGTTGTTCCCGTGCGCCATGCGGTAGCCCCCACGCGCGGAATTTGAACTCAGGATC
>JBCBFV010000209.1:0-4437 GCA_038527425.1 Pseudomonadota bacterium | reverse complement strand
GGCGGCGCGGCCCGGCCTCGTGGATGAAGATCGCGAGCAGCTCGTGGGCCTCAAACCTGTCGATCCGAAGGTGTCGCTCACGGCAGGTGCGCATCTCTACAATGACGGCACTTCGCCTGTCGCTGCCAACGATCAGGGCTATGTCACCTCGGTGGCTCATTCGCCGACGCTTGGCCACGATATCGCGCTGGGCTTTGTGAGGGGCGGGCGCGACCGGATGGGCGAGACGATGCGCTTCTGGGACGGCCTTCGCGACATCGACACGGTGGTGGAGATCTGTTCGCCCGTCTTCCTCGATCCAGAAGGGGAGAAGTTGCGTGGTTAAGCTGATTGCAAAAAGCGCGGCTGAGGGTCTGATGCCGATCTCCGGTCCCGGCGTTGAGGTGACGGAGCCCGCGATGGAGGTGTTGACCTCCTTGGGCGACCTAGGTGGCCTCGCAGCATCCCTGAAAAAGGCCCATGGCCTTGCGCTGCCCGAGGCGGGCGGGATGACGGGTACCGCAGGCAAACGTTGCGTTTGGTTTGATCTAAGCCACGTGATGCTGATCGGGCCAGAGCCCGGCGCGCTGAAAGAGGCCGCTGTCACCGATCAGACCGACGCGTGGTGCCGGGTGCTGCTAACGGGGAACCGTGTGGCTGAGATGCTGGCCTACCTCACACCGCTTGATCTGCGCGAGGCCTCGTTCCCGATGGGGAGCGCTGCGCGCACGCAGGTTGGCCACATGAGCTCCCTCATTCTGCGCCACGAAGGCGGCTACGAACTCTTCGTCTTCCGCTCCATGGCCGCCACGCTCGTTCACGAGCTCGAAGAGGCGATCAAGAGCCTGCCCTGATTGCGCCTGACGCCCTGCGCGCTATCATCAGGGCATGAGTCTGCCCCCTGGTTTTCTGGATGAGCTGCGTTCGCGGCTGTCGCTTGGCGATGTTGTCGGGCGCAAGGTCATGTGGGACCAACGGAAATCCAATCAGGCTAAGGGCGACCTCTGGGCGCCGTGCCCGTTTCACCACGAAAAGACGGCGAGCTTTCACGTCGATGATCGCAAGGGCTACTACTACTGCTTCGGCTGCCACCAGAAAGGGGATGCGATCTCCTTCGTGCGGGAAACCGAGAACGTAGGCTTCATGGAAGCCATTGAGATCTTGGCGGGGGAGGCGGGCATGCAGATGCCCGAACGCGACCCCCGCGCGCAGGAGAAGGCCGACGAACGCACCGAGCTCGCCCAGGTGATGGAAGAGGCCGTGAAGTTCTTCCGCCTGCAGCTGAACCGAGGTGTTGGATCGGCGGCGCGGGACTATTTGACGGGGCGCGGCCTGACAGGTCCGGCGCTGGATCGGTGGGAGATTGGCTTTGCGCCCGAGGGCTGGCAGAACCTGCGCGATCACCTGAAGGGCAAAGGCATTCCGGACGACAAGCTTCTGGCGTGCGGGCTGGTGAAGGCCTCCGACAAGGGGCGCGATCCTTACGATACATTCCGCAACCGGATCATGTTCCCGATCCGTGATGCGCGGGGCCGTGCGATCGCCTTTGGCGGCCGCGCGATGGACCCCAATGATAACGCGAAATACCTGAACTCGCCGGAGACGATCCTCTTCGACAAGGGCCGCTCGCTCTACAACCATGGCCCTGCGCGGGAGGCGGCGGGTAAAGGCAAGCCGCTGATCGTGGCTGAGGGCTATATGGACGTGATCGCGCTCTCAGAAGCGGGGTTCACGGCGACGGTGGCGCCCCTTGGCACGGCGGTGACCGAGAACCAGCTCGCGCTTCTGTGGCGCATGGCAGACGAGCCGCTCATCGCGCTCGATGGCGACACCGCAGGCCTGCGCGCGGCCATGCGGGTGATAGACCTCGCTTTGCCGCTGTTAGAGGCGCCCAAGAGCCTGCGTTTCGCGATCATGCCCGAGGGGAAAGACCCTGATGATCTGCTGAAGGCCGAAGGTCCGCCCGCTATGACCGCGCTTCTTGAAGCGGCGGTGCCTCTCGTTCACCTGCTCTGGCGGCGCGAGACTGAAGGCAAGAACTTCGACAGCCCCGAACGCAAAGCCGCACTCGACAAGGCCCTGCGCGGAGCGCTGACCCTGATCAAGGATCCCTCGCTGCGCGGCCACTACGGGGAAGAGGTCAAACGCCTGCGGATGGAGCTCTTTGGCTACGGCGGTGGGCGCCGTGAGGCCTTCCGCCCGGGGCAGGGGCGGCGCGGGCCGCAAGCGCCTCAACAGACGACTAAAAACTCGGCCCTGGCCACCGGCATGTCCGAGGATGAACTGCGCGAAGCCGCAATCCTCGCGACCTTGATCGTGACCCCGATGGCGCTGGCCGATTTCTATACTGAACTCGAAGACATGCATTGCGGCGGAGAACATGCGCGCTTGCAGTCGATGCTCCTGCTGCTGCCCGAAGACGTATCTCGCGAAGAGATCGTGGAAAAAGCTGGCGGCGAGGCCCTTGAAAGGCTCTTCCGGCTGCCCCACATCGCAATCAACCCGGCGGTGCGCGCCGCCGGGGACTTAGAGCTCGCCCGCGCGACCCTTGCAGAGGAATTCGCCAAGCTCTCCGCCCAACGGGGCCATGCGCGCGAGGTGGCAGAAGCCATCGAAGATCTGGACGGTGTGGCAGACGAAGGTCTGACCTGGCGATTGGGCCAGGCAGCAGAAGCCATCAACCGCGCAGGCCGTCAGGACGACGACGACAAAACCGAGTACGACACGGCCCCCAACGGGGCAAAACTGAGCCGTAGCGAGCGGAGTGAACTCGATGCGTTGCTCGAAAATATCACATACGCCAAACAACGGGGCGGGGGTGCCTAGTTTGGTGAGGAAGAGGTAAGCGAATCAGGGTAATTAAGAAACGAATCACTTTTGGGGGTGATTCGCGAAGGTTGATTACCTGATTCTTTTGGAGGGACGGCGCCGATGGCAAAAGACACGAGCGACGATCGAAAGAACGAAGACGCCGAAAACGAGCCAATGGTTGATATGAGCCAGGCCGCGGTGAAGAAAATGATCGCCGAGGCTCGCGAAAAGGGCTTCATCACATACGATCAGCTCAATCAGGTCTTGCCGCCTGACCAGGTGAATTCCGAACAGATTGAAGATGTTATGTCGATGCTCTCCGAGATGGGCATCAACATCATCGAAGATGAAGAGGCCGAGGATGAGGAGCAAAAAGGCTCCACCGAGGTCGCCACCACAGCACAAAACCGCGAGGTTGCGCTGGGCGGGGCAGAGCAGGAGAAGCTCGACCGCACGGACGACCCGGTGCGCATGTACCTGCGCGAGATGGGCTCGGTGGAGCTTCTGTCACGCGAAGGTGAGATCGCGATCGCAAAGCGAATCGAGGCCGGCCGCAACACGATGATCGCAGGCCTCTGCGAGAGCCCGCTGACCTTCCAGGCCATCACGATCTGGCGCGACGAACTTCTGAGCGAAGACATTCTCTTGCGCGACGTCATCGATCTTGAGACGACTTTCGGCCGTCAGATGGGCGAGGACGAGGAAGAGACCGTCGTGCCCGCTGCTGGTGCCACGTCCACCGAGGCGTCCAAGAAGGAAGCGGCGCAAGAGCTCGATGCCGACGGCAACCCAATCCAGAACGACGATGATGACGACGAGGACGACGCCGCCAACATGTCGCTCGCGGCGATGGAAGCGGCCCTCAAGCCCCGCGTTCTCGAAACGCTGGAGCTGATCGCGCGTGACTACGCCAAGCTGTCCGACATGCAGGACGTCCGGATCTCCGCGACTCTGAACGAGGACGATTCCTTCTCCGACAAGGAGGAGAAGAAGTACCAAAAGCTGCGCTCCGAGATCGTTGAGCTGGTGAATGAGCTTCACCTCCATAACAACCGTATCGAGGCGCTGATCGACCAGCTCTACGGTATCAACCGCCGTGTGATGTCGATCGACAGTGCGATGGTGAAGCTGGCCGACCAGGCCCGCATCAACCGTCGTGAGTTCATTGAGGCCTATCGTGGCCGCGAGCTTGATCCGACGTGGCTGACCGAGATGTCCGAGAAGACGGGCCGTGGTTGGCAGATGTTCATGGACCGCTCCCGCGAGAAGGCCGAAGATCTGCGCGCCGATATGGCTCAGGTCGGTACCTATGTGGGCCTCGACATCAGCGAATTCCGTCGCATCGTGCAGCAGGTCCAGAAGGGTGAGAAAGAAGCCCGTCAGGCCAAGAAAGAGATGGTGGAGGCGAACCTGCGTCTCGTGATCTCGATCGCCAAGAAGTACACGAACCGCGGGCTGCAATTCCTTGATCTTATTCAGGAAGGCAACATCGGCCTGATGAAGGCCGTTGATAAGTTCGAATACCGCCGCGGCTACAAGTTCTCCACTTACGCGACGTGGTGGATCCGTCAGGCGATCACGCGCTCCATCGCGGACCAGGCTCGTACGATCCGTATTCCGGTCCACATGATCGAGACGATCAACAAG
>JBCBFV010000208.1:0-4481 GCA_038527425.1 Pseudomonadota bacterium | reverse complement strand
CTGGGCGGACCATGAGATCGGCTGGCACCTTTGGCGCCCGGAAGACGAAGGCCAAGGTTTCGCAACGGAGGCGGCCTCCGCCGCGCGTGACTGGTGCCGCGAGACGCTCGGCTGGACGCGCATCGTCAGCTACATCGCGCCGGGCAACACCGGCTCGGAAGCTGTGGCCAAGCGCATGGGCGCCGTGCTCGACACCGACGCACCTCACCCGTCCACCGGTCCTTGCCTTGTCTACGTTCACCCGGAGGCAAGCGCATGACCCCTCCAACGCTTCACACTGAGCGCTTGACGCTCACGGCGCCGAGCGCGCGCCACTTTGCGCCCCTGGCCGAATTCTATGCCTCGGAGCGTTCTTCCTTCGTGGGCGGACCGCTGACCGCGGACAAAGCGTGGCGCGCCTTGGCGATGGAAGCGGGCCATTGGTCGCTTCGCGGCTACGGCCGCTTTGCCGTGGAGCTAACGGAGACGGGCGAGCTCGTGGGGATCGTTGGACCATGGTTTCCCGAAGGCAATCCTGAGCCCGAAATCGGGTGGGACCTGATGAACGGCTACGAAGGCAAAGGCTATGCCGCCGAAGCCGCAATCGAAGCGCGGCGCTGGGTTTACGAGGATCTTGGCTGGCAAACAGCCATGAGCCTGGTGGACCCCGATAACATCGCTTCCGCGAAACTGTCCGAGCGCATGGGCTGCAAAAAAGACGGCCAGTTTCACTCCCCTAGCTTTGGTGCGCTCGACATTTGGCGCCACCCGGGACCGGAGGCTCTATGACCCCGCCCACCCTGACGACAGAGCGCCTGACGCTCACCGCGCTCAGCGATCGCCATTTTGAGCCCATGGCGGCCTTTTACGCGGACGATCGGTCGAGCTTTGTGGGCGGCCCGCTAACGGCGGAGCGCACGTGGCGCGTCCTCGCAGGCGAGATCGGGCACTGGACGCTGCGCGGCTACGGTCGTTTCGCGGTGGAGCTGACAGCGACGGGCGAGATGGTCGGCCTCATCGGCCCCTGGAACCCCCACGCCTGGCCCGAGCCTGAGATCGGTTGGGACCTCATGAACGGGCACGAAGGCAAGGGCTACGCCACCGAGGCCGCGAAAGCCACGCGCGACTGGGCCTATTCGGCGCTCGGCTGGACGACGGTGATCAGCCTCGTGGCCGAAGGCAACCACGGCTCCCGCAAGGTCGCAGAGCGGCTGGGCTGTACCCTCGAAGGCCCCTACACGCACGAAATCTACGGCACGATGAACATCTGGCGCCATCCAGGACCGGAGGCCGCATCGTGAACTACGCTGAACCCTTCGAGACCGAGCGTCTGCACCTGACGCCTTTCGCGCCCGAGCACATGGAACCGGCCTACGCGTTCTTCCTGTCTGAGCGTGGCCGCTGGCATGGCGCAGGCCCCGATGAGGGTCCGGGCCGCGCGTGGCGCATCTGTGCGACGCTCATGGGGCACTGGCAAATCCACGGCTTTGGCTCCTACGCGCTCGTCGAAAAAGTGACCGGCGCCTGCATCGGCGGCATCGGCATCTTCTACCCAGCGGGCCACCCGGAGCGGGAGATCGGCTGGTCCATGTACGCCCGCGAAGGCGAAGGCTTCGCTGCCGAGGCCGGTCGCGCCATCGTCGACCGCTATCTGGGCCACTTTGGCTGGGACACGCTCGTCAGCTACATCGATCCGGACAACAAACGCTCTGCCGCGCTGGCCGAACGCTTGGGCGCGGTCATCGATTCCGCCGCCGAGAAAGGCCACCCCGACGACCTCGTCTATCGGCACCGGATGGGAGGTCACGCATGACCCCGGCCTACCTGACACCGACGCCTGAGGCAGAGGGCACGCGCGCAGCACTCGCGGCCCTCGTGCCGACGCTGACGACCGAGCGTCTGACGCTCCGCGCGCCCATGCTCAGCGATTGGGAGACGCTGTCGCCCATCTGGCGGACAGATCGCGCGCAGTATTTCGGCGGCCCCTTCAATGAAGAGGACGCGTGGCTCGACTTTGCACAGCTCGTGGCGAGCTGGATCTTCCGCGGCGTGGGCTGGTGGACAGTGACACTGACCGAGACGGGCAAACCGCTCGGCGTCGTGGGGATCGCGGCCGAAGTCGGCGACCCGGAGCCTGAGATGGGTTGGCTCTTCACTCAGGAAGCTGAAGGCCACGGCTACGCGTCCGAGGCCGCCCGCGCCGTCCATGGCTACGCATTCGAGACGATGGGCCTGAAGACCCTTGTCAGCTTTATCGACCGAAAGAACGACCGCTCCGCCGCCCTGGCCCGCCGCCTCGGCGCCGTCGAAGACGACAGTGTTCTTTCCCCTGAACTTGCCGCGGAAGACTACTGCTTCCGCCACCAGCCGGAGACCCGCCCATGAGCGACGCTGAAAGAGCTGCCGAGGTCCTAAAAGGCCATCGCGAAAGCATCGATCGCCTCGATGCGATCCTCGTCTACACGCTGGGCGAGCGCTTCAAGCACACCCAGGCCGTGGGCGTGCTCAAGGCTCAACACGACCTTCCCCCGTCCGATCCCTCGCGCGAAGCCTCGCAGATCGCACGGCTTGAAGATTTGGCGAAACGCGCGGACCTCGATCCCGAATTCGCCAAGAAGTTTTTGAACTTCATCATCGCTGAAGTCATTCAGCACCACAAAACACACCAAGAAAACTCCTGAAGGAAATCACACCATGGCAATGAAAATTCGTCTCGCCCGCGGCGGCACCAAGAAGCGCCCGTTCTATCGCATCGTTGCAGCTGACTCGCGCATGCCGCGCGACGGCCGCTTCATCGAGAAGCTCGGCACCTACAACCCGCTTCTCCCCAAGGACAGCGAAGAGCGCGTGAAGATGAACATGGAGCGCGTTGAGTACTGGCTCGGCCAGGGCGCACAGCCCACCGACCGTATCGCACGCATGCTCGAAGCCGCAGGCGCCCGTCCGAAGACCGAGCGCAACAACCCCAACAAGGGTACCCCGGGCAAGAAAGCTCAGGAGCGCGCTGAAGAGAAAGCCGCCAAGGCCGAAGCTGCAGCAGAAGCAGCCAAGGAAGCCGAAGCTGCTCCAGCAGAAGAAGCACCCGCAGAAGAAGCTGCAGCCGAGGAGTAATCCACGGTGTTTCGGCTTATCCGCACCTTCATCTACCTGGCCCTCGCCTTCGCGGCGGGGATCCAGTTCGAACGTGCTGATGCAAGGGTGACTTGCGCCGAACATGACGACTGGGGCCCGTACATTCAGTGTGCGGGCCGCGCGATCCTCGCGGAGGTGATCTCGTGAGCAGCGACGATGACGATCGGGTCTGCGTCGGCGCCATAGCGGGCGCCTTTGGCGTGGCGGGCGAAGTGCGCCTGAAGAGCTTTTGCGCAGATCCCTTCGCACTGGGCGACTACGGGGAACTCAGCGACGAAGCAGGCACACAGACCTTCACCGTCCAGGTTGATCGCGCCGTCGAAAAAGGCCTGATCGGGCGCCTGTCGGGCGTGCGATCCAAGGAAGACGCGGACGCCCTCAAAGGCACCCGCCTCTATGCCCCGCGCGAGCGGCTGCCGGAGCTTCCTGACGACGAATATTACTACTCAGACCTCATCGGCCTGACCGTCGTGGACCCCGGCGGCGGCGAACTGGGCACCGTGAAGACGGTGCTCAACCACGGCGCCACCGACATTCTTGAAATCAAAGTTCCGGGCAAGTCTGAGACCGCCCTCCTGCCCTTCACCCTGCAAGCTGTTCCAACCGTGGACATCAGCGCAGGGCGCATCGTGGCGGACCCACCGGACGGCATCTTCTGATGGCGCTCTCCCACGGGCGAAAATCCATCCGCGCGACGATGAAGCCGCGGTCCCTGATGGACGGCGAAGAACTCGCCAACGCGTGGACAGCCCGGATTATCACGCTTTTCCCGGACACGTTTCCGGGTGTTCTTGGCGCCTCGCTCACCGGCAAGGCGCTCAAGGAAGGGAAGTGGCAGCTGCAGACCACGGACCTCAGGCTCTACGGCGAAGGCAAGCACCGCAATGTCGATGACACGCCCGCAGGCGGCGGCGCGGGCATGGTGCTGCGCGCCGATATCGTGGGCCGCGCGATTGAGGCGGGCCGCGCGCCGGGCCCCCTTCTTTACATGTCGCCGCGCGGCATTCCCTTAACGCAGACCATGGCGCGCGACCTCGCCAAAGGGCCGGGCTGCACGATCCTCTGCGGCCGCTTCGAGGGCGTCGACGAACGCGCGATCCAGCACTACGGCATGCAAGAAGTCTCTATCGGAGACTATGTACTCACCGGTGGTGAACTGGCCGCGCAAGTCTTGCTCGACGCCACCATCCGCCTCCTTCCCGGCGTCCTCGGAAACGAGGCCTCCGCGGAGGAGGAGAGTCACAGCGCAGGCCTTCTTGAGCATCCGCAATACACCCGCCCCGCCGAATGGAACGGGCGCACGATCCCGGAGGTTCTCACCTCCGGTGATCACGGCAAAGTCGCCCGCTGGCGCAAGGAACAGGCCGAGG
>JBCBFV010000207.1:0-4494 GCA_038527425.1 Pseudomonadota bacterium | reverse complement strand
CGGCGAGCCAATCTTCTTTCCAGGCGTGCTCCTCGGGCGTGTAGCTCTCAAAGCGGTAGTATTCCTGATCGGCGCCGATCAGGTTTTTGACGTTGAAGGATGCGATGGTGAAGTCGGTCATAGTTTCTCCATGGCCATAGCGAAGACGGCCGGGTCGACGTTGCCGCCCGAGACGGTGAGCGCGATGTCATCGCCTTCGATCTCGTCCCCGTGGAAGAGGGCCGCGGCCAGCGCCACGGCGCCGCCGGGCTCCACCACGATCTTGAGCCTGAGCCATGCGAGCGCCATGGCCCGCAAAGCTTCGTCCTCGGTCACGACGATCCCCGGTTTGCAAAGCCGCTTGATGATGGGCCAGGTGAGGTCCCCCGCTTGGGGAGAGATGATCGCGTCGCACAGGCTGCCTGACGTCTTTTCGTTGCGCTTGCGTTCGCCAGCAACGAGCGAGCGCGCCACATCGTCAAAGCCCTCCGGTTCCACCGGATGGACCCGGCGCCCTGTCTCTTCGAGGGCCAGCGCAATGCCCGCCGTGAGGCCACCGCCCGAACAGCAGACAAGCACGTCCGCGCCTTCAGGTGCGTCCTCATGGATTTCGAGACCACAGGTGCCTTGGCCCGCAATGACCTGCGGATGATCGTAGGGCGGAATGAAGGTCAGCTGGCGCTGGGCCGCGAGGTTCTTGGCAAGCTCTTCCCGGTCCTCGGTTGCCCGATCATAAAGGACCACTTCCGCGCCTAACGCTTCGGTGTTGGCAATCTTCAGTTTGGGCGCGTCCGACGGCATCAGGATTACGGCACTGGCGCCGTGCATCTTGGAGGCCAACGCGATCGCTTGGGCATGGTTGCCGCTTGAAGAGGCAAAGATGCCCTGCGCGCGCTCTTCATCGCCGAGCGCGGAAACGGCTGACCAAGCGCCGCGGAACTTGAAGGAGCCGGTGTGCTGCAGGCATTCGGCCTTCACCCAAACACGGCGCCCCGCGATTTCGTCGATAAACGGCGAGGTGAGGAGAGGCGTGCGCCGCACGTGGCCTTCTGCGCGCGCCGCAGAGGCTTGGATCATGTCAAAGTTCATATGTCCCACCATGTGTGAAGCGCCTCGAGCGCTTCTGGTTCGTCAAGGAAAGGAACATGCCCGCGTTCGGGCACATCCGCAAAGATCATATCCGGGCGACGGCGGAGCATCTCTTGGGCCGTCTCGCTGCTCAGAAGGTCCGAATTCGCACCTCTGATCAGCGCCAGCGGCAGTCCATTCAAGCTGTCAAAAATCGGCCAGAGGTCCGGCACAGCCGCGGCCTCATTGTTCAACACAGCGTCGCGCAAAGCCGGATCGTAGGTGATATCGAGCCCTCCCGGCGCGCCACGGTAGTGCAGCATCACCTCCTGTGCCCAGCGGGCTTCGGGTACATTGGCAAAACCCGCCATCACCGTTGAGCGTTTGCTCACAGCCTCATCCAGCGTCCGGAAAGAGGGGCGCCGCCCAAGGTAATCCTTGATCGCGTCGAGCCCGGTCGTCTCGATCTTCGGCCCAATGTCATTGAGTGCCACGGCCGCGAGCCGCTCCTTCACGGTGAAGGCCAGCCCCATGGCAATGATGCCCCCGCGCGATGTCCCGAGGATGGAGGTCTTGTCGATCCCCAGATGATCAAGAAGCTCGATCGCATCCTGCCCTTCACGCTGGATTGAATAGGTGTCGGCGCCCGAGAAATCGGACATGCCGCGGCCGCGATAATCCATCCGGATCAATCGACAGGGCGGAAGGTGCGGGGCGACGTAGTCGAAATCGCGCCCCGTGCGTGTTAGGCCCGACAAGCAAAGCAGCGGGCGGCCTTCGCCCTCATCGGTATAGTAGAGACGGGCGCCGTCTGAGGCGGTGAAATAGCTCACAACGCGAGGCTCGGGATGGCGGTCAGGTCGCTGACCACATGCGCAGGCCGCCCCGGCAAGCGATCCATGGGTAGCCCCTCTCGGTTCACCCAAACAGTCTCAAACCCGTAAGACGCAGCATGCGCCGCGTCCCATCCATTGGAACTCACGAACAGGACCTCGGATGGTGTACAGCGGAAGTGCTGCCCGACAAGGTCATAGACTGACGCTGCGGGCTTGAAGATGCTGACACTTTCCACGCTCAGTATCGCGTCGAGGAGGTCACCTATACCAGCGGAGGATACGGCCGCATCGAGCATCTTTGGCGAACCGTTCGATAGGATGCCTGTCGCTTTTCCGGCACCAGTCAGGGTCTCAAGCATCGCGGGAACCTCGGGATAAGCCTGGAGCTCCCAATAAAGATCTAGGAGCCGCTGGCGCAGGGCTGCGTCTCCTAGGCCTGACGCTTCTAGCGCCCAATCAAGGCCATCTTGAGTCACCTGCCAAAAATCACAATAGGTCCCCGCCACGGCGCGGAGCCAAGAATACTCCAGCTGTTTACGGCGCCAGTCCGCGGCCAGCCCGGGCCAAGCCTCGGCGAGCGTCGGGTTCTCCTTCGCGGCCTCTCTCGCCGCGGCGCCCACGTCAAACAATGTGCCGTAGGCGTCAAAAATGCAGGTGCTGATAGACATGTCGTGACGCTGGCACAGCTCAGCGCGGTTGAAAAGAAGGGATGCCTCCGGCGGAAGTACATTTGCGCGAAGAAAAAAGGCCCGCCTTCTTTGCGCCGATGTACTTCGGGGAGCTCGAGGGGCTGGCCCCTCGATCAGTCGGCACGTTCGAAGCGAAAACCTGTTTGGCGCGCCCAGTGTGGCTCTCGCCCTTCAGCGAGCGCTGAAAGCCCTGTGGTGAGATGTATCACTGTCACTGCAAGGCCGAGCGGTGCGGCGCCCCAGCTGCCCCAGTGGATTGCGGCGGCGACCCCGGCGGGCAGTGCAGCCAGAGGCAACCAAAACCGCATGAGGCGGCACAGGTGGCAGCCGTCGCCGACAAGATGGAGGCCGGCGCGAAGGTGCTCTTCGGCGGGCGGTTTTGCCCGGGCAATCGCGCGAAGCAGCAAAACGAGAGGCGCGAATAAGAGCCCCATAGCGACGGCCAAGCTAAGTGACAGCCACAGGCCCACGTCCTGACGTTCCAGCAGCAAGAAGATCGGCAGCATCAGCGCAAGGCAAATGACGCCTTCAACAAGCGTTGCCTTTATCCGTGCGCCGATCATCCGGTGATCAGAGGTTGTCAGGCTGCGGCATGCCCAAGATGTGGTAGCCACCGTCGACCATGATGCATTCACCCGTCGTGCAGTCCGAGTAGTCGGACGCAAGGTAGACTGCCGTGCCACCGATTGCCTCGAGCGACGCGTTCTTGCGCAGCGGCGCATTGGCCTGCGTGAAGCGGAACGTCTTGCGTGCGCCACCGATAGCGGCACCGGAGAGCGTCTTCATCGGTCCGGGCGAGATCGAGTTCACGCGGATGCCTTGCGGCCCCAGATCGTTGGCCAGGTAAAGCACCGTCGTCTCAAGAGCAGCTTTCGCCACACCCATCACGTTGTACCAGGGCGTCGCTTTCTTGGAGCCCTGGTAGGTCAGCGCCATGATGGAGCCGCCATCGGTCATAAGCGGTGCCGCGTTGCGCGCCATGTCGATGAGCGAGTAGGCAGAGATATCGAGCGAGTTCTTGAAGTTCTCACGGGTCGTGTTCGTGAACGCGCCAGTCAGCTCATTCTTGTCCGAATAGGCCATCGCGTGGACGCAGAAGTCTAGAGAGCCCCACTCGTCCGCCAGCCGGTCAAAGCAGGCTTTTGAGACCGCGTCGTCTGTTGCGGAATAGTCCGTCACAATGCTCACGCCCAGCTCTTCCGCCAAGGGCTTCACCTTCTCGCCGAACACGTCCATCTGGCACGCAAAGGCCAGCTCGGCCCCTTCGGCCTTCATCGCGGCTGCAATGCCGTAGGCGATGGAACGGTTATTGGCGATGCCTGTAATCAGGCCCTTCTTGCCTTTCAAAAGGTCTGCCATGGGTATTACTCGCTGAATTTGCTCATGATCATGGAGGCGTTCGTGCCTCCGAAACCGAAGGAATTCGAAAGAACGGAATCGAGCTCCACGCCCTCGCGGTACTCGGTGCACACTTCGTCAGGACGCAGCTCTGGGGCCAGCTCGGTCACGTTGATCGAGGGGGCGATGAAGCCTTTGTCCATCATGATAAGGCTGTAAATTGCCTCATGCACGCCTGCGCCGCCGAGCGCGTGGCCCGTCTGCGACTTTGTGGAGGTCACCACCGGGTGCTCTTCGCCGAAGACGCGGCGCACGGCCATCATCTCAGTCACATCACCCACCGGCGTCGAAGTGCCGTGGGCGTTGATGTAGTCGACCTTACGACCCTCAGGCAGCGTGCCGAGCGCCAGCTTCATGGACCGCTCACCGCCCTCACCGGACGGGGCCACCATGTCGTGGCCGTCAGAGGTCGCGCCGTAGCCGGTGACTTCCGCGTAAATCTTGGCGCCGCGCGCTTTGGCGTGCTCGAGCTCTTCGAGGACGACCATGCCGCCGCCGCCGCCGATGACGAAACCATCACGTGT
>JBCBFV010000206.1:0-4520 GCA_038527425.1 Pseudomonadota bacterium | reverse complement strand
TGGGTGAACCACCAGCCAAAGCGCCAGATGCCCAGCGAGCCCAGCACCAACGTCACATGGAGCGTGTCCGGCTGAAAAAAGCGGTTCTGCGTATTGGTCAGGAGCCACAAAAGGGTGCCTGCGATCGCGAAAAGGCCCAGAAGCTGCAGGGCGCTCCACTTCGCGAGGCCCTTTTTGACGGGCGCGCGCAGACCACGCAGGCGCGTCGTAAGATCCTTGTCAAAGGCGTATTCGGTCTCGGGCGCGTGCATCAGAGGCCGACCTTGGCCTTGAGCGCAGCCCATCGCTCGGCTTGAGCGCGGGCCCATGGGCGTTCGGCCTCAAGCGATGTCGGCGACAAATGCGGCAGCGTTGCGCGCGTTTCTTCGTTCGTCAGCTTCGGAAAGCTGACCCGCACGAGCATCCCGAACTCGGGAGCGATTTCGGGGTCGATGCCTGCTTCGATGCTCTCCACCACGCCGTCGAGGTGCCGGGGGCCAGTAGCGCTGGCGATCTCGGCGCTGACGCTCATGCCTGGATAGATCGCGGCGGCCATGGATTGGTCGAGCCAACCGCGCGCTTGGCGGGCCATGTCAGCCTCTACCACGGCCACGAGTGCGGCGCGTCCAACCATCTGGCCGCGCAGGACGAAGACGTCGGTGACGAAGCCATCATCGAGCGCGGTGACATGCAGCGCGTCGCCTGCTTCCCGAAGCTGTCCCCGCTCGCGACGCAGGCGGCGAAGCTCATCTTCGAGCATATCGATCTGCAGCAGAGCCGCGTCATGTGCCGCGAAGAGGTCCGTGTAGGGGCGGGCGAGGCGCGCATCAAAAGCATCGAGCAGCGCGCGGACCTGCGGGAAGGTGGGCTGCAGGGCCGCCACGATCTGTTCGCGGAGGAACACGATGCGGCGCGCAAGCTCCTGTTCGGTCAGGCGGGCCTGGGCCAGGCGGTTCTCAAGAAGGTCGATCCGGCTGCGTACATCCGTCAATGCGGCCTCGCCCTCAGGATCAGTGAGGCGGACGAGGATATCGCCGCGTTCCACGAAGTCGCCCGGTGCCACGAGCACCTGTTTTACGAACCCGCGGTCGGCAGTGGTGTGATCGAGCATCTGCGCCTCGATCCGGGCATTGTGAATGTCGACCGTTGCGAGCTTCCCCCAAATGCCGGAGCCCAGCGTCCAAAACACTGCCGCCCCGATGCAGAGATATAGCAGGACTGAGAAGACCGCGCGGAGCGAACGAGGCGACTTTCCCGCCGTGCCCACGGCTTTCTCTTCCTCTGTTTCCTCCATGGGCACGAGGTCGACGGGGGTGTCGAGGCTTGTGATGACGTCCTCAGTCGATGCCATGCGCCCGGAAAGTATGGAGCGGTAGAAGACCGCGAGCGTTTCGCGCTGGCGCCCGGTCAGACCATCAAAGGTCAGAAACCGCGTGTCGCCATCGCGCTTGAGCTTGATGGGGAAGCGAATGTCGACGCCCTGGAAGGGGATCGAGAGGACCGCCTCCTTGGGCAGAACATCACTCTCCTTGGGGAATTCGAAACCCTGAAGCGACCAATCCGATATCGTCAGACGCTCGCCCGTACTGAGCTCAAGGCCCAGAGGCGCGCGGACCTGAAACGACAGATCAGACATTGGACGTTCATGGCGAATTTTCACTAACCGGGTCTCCATTACGGTTGAGCGTGCATATCGCATGCTCGCCGCAACGCAGCGCTGGCAGGGGTATAGCTAGAGTCTCGAAAGTATAGTCGGCGCGCAAAAGCCTAGCCAAAGTCACTGGGAGAGCAGCCGCGCGTTGTTTCTACGCTGACATGCGTGCCGCTTGTTTTGCCAGGTCAACTCAATATATCTCGCAAAGCGAAGACGCTGATAGCTTCTTCCGGTCAGCCACGCAGAGCGCATTCTTGCCGCGGAGCCACTATTTTCCTGACCCTTGCTGGAAGGCTTTGGGTCGCTGTGATCTCTGCGAGGTGCGAAGATGACGTTTGAAAACTACCCGCATGAAGCCTCCTCCCAGCTCCCCGGCGTGTCCTTACCGGTGATGCGGCAGGTCATTCTAAAGCAGGCGGAACGGTCATCTCTCAGGGTGATTGAGGATGCAGAGTCCCGTTTGACCGTTGAGACAGCCCATGGCTTGATCGGGCTGCGACCGGGTGACGGTTCCGATGCGGCTGCATACGTAGCTGCCGCCGATGAACACTGGCTCTTCATGATGAAAAATGCCGTGATCCGGCAAATGCAGCATCTGATGCCGGATACCGCCAGCGATATGCGCTGGTCATCGGGGCCTCAGGCAGGGTCTCTGCCTCCAAATTTTGCCTTTGTTGAGGTGACCGACGTTGCCCAACTCGGGGCGGCATTCCTCAGGCTCACGCTCAAGGGCGAGGGTCTTGAGACCCATGGTGACGACAGCATTCATTTTCGCTTCGTCTTGCCGCCAGAAGGTGAAAATCCAGAATGGCCGACGGTTGCGTCCAATGGCTCCATCAAGTGGCCCGATGGGCCGGGCGCACCACACAAACCAGTCTACACGACGCGCTATATTGACCAAGGCGCGGGGACGCTTGTGACGGATGTCTTTATCCACGACGGTGGGCGTATCACGACCTGGGCAGAGGCACTGATAAACGGCGCGCGAAATCGCCGCGTGGTTGGCCTTGTAGGGCCCGCAGGCGGTGGCTTGCTTCACGCAGACCACGTGCTCATGGGCGCCGACGAGACCGGATTTCCGGCGGCTGCTCGTCTTCTGGAGAATATGGACTCTGGCGTCACCGGGACAGTTCTTCTCGAAGCCGAGAACGGGGAGGAGTGTGCTTATCCAATTGAGGTGCCACAGGGGATCACCCTACGTTGGCTATCCCGCTCAAAGGGGGAGAGCTTAGGACAATCGACCGAAGAGCTCTTGCCCCAATCCGAAGGCGCGACCCTTTGGTTCGCGGGCGAGCGAGCGCAAGCGGCATCTCTTCGCGAGAAGGCCCGCGCTGCTGGTTGGGACAAGTCGCAGATGCGGATTTCTGGCTTCTGGACTCGGTGACCCTGGCTGCCGTCAAGCCACGCGGTCGCGCGGGGTTTTGCCCTCAAAGAAATCGTTGAGGTTTGCGAGCACGCGCAGGCCCATGGCACGGCGCGCCTCCTGCGTGGCGCTGCCGAGATGGGGCAACATCACGAGGTTGTCGCATTGCGCCAGAAGGGGGTTTATCCGCGGTTCGCGCTCGAACACATCAAGGCCCGCGCCTGCGATCGTGTCGAACATCAGCGCTTGGGCGAGGGCTGCTTCATCGATCACCTCACCGCGGGCGGTGTTGATGAGGAAGGCACCCTCTTTCATCAGGTCGAGCCGTGGCCCGTCGATGAGCGCCGTCGTGCCTGCGCCACCGGGGCAGTGGAGCGAAACGAAATCGCAAAGCGGCAGAAGCTCTTCAATGGTGCTGACTTGGCGGGCGTTGAAGCGGGCCAAAATCTCCGGCGCGATGGGGGAGCGGTTGTAAACCACGATCTCCATATCGAACCCGAAATGCGCACGTTTGGCGACTTCTTGGCCAATGCGCCCGAAGCCCACGAGGCCGAGCGTCTTGCCCGTGACCTTCGTGCCCATCAGGTGCGTCGGGCGCCATCCGTCCCAGACGCCAGAGCGGATCTCGCGTTCGCCTTCACCGGCGCGGCGCGCGACCATGAGCATCAGCGTCAGCGCGAGGTCTGCGGTGCATTCCGACAGCACGTCGGGCGTGTTGGTTATGGCGATGCCGTGGGTCTTGGCTTGTTCGATATCGATGTGGCTATAGCCCACGCCGTAGTTTGCGAGGATCTTCGTTTGAGCCTTGGGCACGTCGAGCACGTCTGGCCCGATTTTGTCCGTAACCGTTGGCAGCACTGCGTCAAACTTCTGGATCGCCTCGCGGAACTCTGCGGGCGTCAGTGGGGTGTCGCTGCGGTTGAGAGCCACGTCGTAAGAGGCCGCTAGCTGCGCCTCCACAACCTGGGGCAGGCGGCGGGTCACAAGGAGGGAAGGGCGCGCCATCACGCAGCCTCCGCCATGACGCTAGCGATGGTTTCCCCGATCGCAGAGGGGTGCTCTGCCACGGTGACGCCAGCCGCGCTCAGGATTTCGACCTTCTCCGAGGCGCTTTCGCCAAAGGCGGAGATGATCGCGCCTGCGTGGCCCATCGTGCGGCCCTTCGGTGCGGTGAGGCCTGCCACATAGGCCACAACGGGCTTGGTGACGTGATCGCGGATATATTCCGCAGCTTCGGCCTCCTGCGGGCCACCGATTTCACCGATGAGGGCGATCACATGGGTCTCTGGGTCTGCCTCGAACTGCTCGAGGATGTCTTTGAAGGACGATCCATTGATCGGATCACCGCCGATGCCCACCGAGGTGGAGACGCCGAGGCCGAGAGCCTTGAGCTGGCTCGACGCCTCATAGCCAAGCGTCCCCGAGCGTCCCACGATGCCCACATTGCCTTTGAGGTAGATGTGGCCTGGCATAATTCCGAGGAGCGCTTTGCCAGGCGAGATCGTGCCCGCGCAGTTTGGGCCC
>JBCBFV010000205.1:0-4546 GCA_038527425.1 Pseudomonadota bacterium | reverse complement strand
CAGCTATTTCGCCGATGTCGATGAAGTCCACGCCAGCGATTCTGCGCTTTATGCAGCCCCGATGAGCCACGCCGCAGGGATTTATAACTTCATGCACGTCATTAAAGGCGCGCGCCACGTGGTCCCCGCCTCAGGTGGGTTCGATCCGGGGGAGATATTCACACTCGCAGAGTCGCTTGGCAGCGTTCACATGTTCGCCGCCCCGACCATGGTGCGGCGTTTGATCGATCATGCGAAAATATCAGGCGCAACCGGGGAGGGGCTGCGCTCCATCATTTACGCCGGTGGGCCGATGTACCTGAATGACATTGAAGAGGCCGTTGAGGTCCTCGGGCCGCGGTTCTTGCAGGTCTATGGGCAAGGCGAATGCCCGATGGCGATCACGGCCTTGTCTCGGTCCGACATCGCAGATCGGAACCACCCAAGGTGGCGGGAGCGCTTGGCATCCGTGGGGACGGCGCAATCTGTGGTGCGGGTCAAGATCGTGGATGAGGGGGGCGCAGAGCTGCGGCGTGGCGAGGTGGGGGAGATCGCTGTCGAAGGCTCTGCAGTGATGCTGGGCTATTGGGAAAACCCGGAGGCGACGGCCAAGACGATCAAGGACGGTTGGCTCTGGACGGGCGACATGGGCCACATGGATGCGGATGGGTATGTGACGCTCGTTGATCGCTCCAAGGACCTGATCATCTCAGGCGGGTCGAACGTCTACCCGCGCGAGGTTGAAGAGGCGTTACTCACGCACCCGTCGGTCAAGGAGGTGGCGGTGGTCGGCCGCAAAGACCCTGAGTGGGGGGAGGCCGTTGTCGCCTTCGTCGCCTGTGAGGGAGTGATGGATCCTGCCACGCTCGATGCCCATTGCCGTGCCAACATCGCGCGCTTCAAGGCGCCCAAGGAATATCATGCGATCGAGGCTCTTCCCAAAAACAACTATGGCAAGGTTCTCAAGACCGAGCTGCGCGCGCGGCTTGCCGAACGATAGGCAAGTGGAGGGCGACCGTTGTTCCCCTGGCGTGGCCGCTGGTCGTCGAAGCGATCTTAAGTGTGCCACCCGCCTGCATTGCGAAACCCGCTGCCATCGCGAGGCCCAAGCCTGATCCATCGCCCACGCCCTTCGTCGTGAAGAAGGGCTCGGTCACTTTCTCAAGCAGATGCACGGGAATGCCCGGGCCGCTGTCGACTACACTCAGCCAAAGGTGGGATTCTCCGTTGCGCTGGCGGCGTTCGGGATGCGCCGCGTCGCCAGGGACGAGATGGGCTTGGAGGGAGATATGTCCGCCCGTCTCCTGCATCGCGTCCTTGGCATTCAGGATCAGGTTGAGCAGAGCTGAGGTGAGCCCATCGCGATCGGCCCTGATATGCACATCAGGCACCGGCGAGGCATCAAAGGCGATGCTTTCAGGAACGGTGCGACGGCTCAGGGCCACGATTTCCTGCAGGACGTCAGGCAGATGAAGTGTTTCGGCGTCGAGCGGTGTTTTCCGCGCGAAAGTCAAAAGCCGCGACACAAGACCTGTGGCGCGCAGGCTCGCGCCATGTGCCTCGCGCACCAGTTTGGCCCGTTCGCGCGGGTCGGTGATCTCGTCATGCAGCTCCAGGTTGCCTTGCACAACTGTCAGGATGTTCTTGAAATCATGGGCAATCCCGCCCGAGAGCTGGCCGATGGCTTCCATCTTCTGGGATTGAATTCCCCTCTCCGACGCCTCGCGCAAACGTTGCCGATAGAACTGTGCCGAGATCAGCGCGGCGGAGTAGTATCCCGCAAAGATGATGGTCAGCAGCGTCAAGATCAGCTTCTCGGCCACGGTCTCTATCCCCGGTAGGAAGAGCGCGAGGGCCACGAAAACGACCAGCCATCCCGTGCCGACATCGACGTAGAGGACAAAGTCCGGCGGCTCCTCGCGCCAGACATTGTAGACGCACAAACACGCGAGGCTGAGGACCGACGAATATATCAAGGTATTGTCGTTGCTCGATAAAAGCCAAAGCGGCAGCCAAGTGAAGGACGCGGACGCGATGACGAAAGTCGTCCAGGACGCGATCTCAGCCCCGCGGCTGCCGGACCTCAGCGCGTGGGAGAGGACGACGGCAAAAAGGCCCTGCGCCGCGAGGTAGAGACCCAGCCAGATTGGGGCGAGAGGGGTGCCGTTGTAGGCAAAAAGTCCCACTGCCACTACGCTGGCTGCTGTTAGGCGAGCGACAAGCTCCTGCGGGCGCCCAAAGGCCGAGTGCCAAAGGCGCAGGAGGTCTCCGTCGTGCTGGACTTTGTGTATCGCGTCCTGGGATGCCACAGCGTGCCCGCCTTTCGTGGTTTCATGTTAGGGCAAACATAGGCATCTTTGCAATCAGGGGTTGTAAAAGCCGCGACCTGTGGCCGAAATGTCGCCCGTGGGTTTCGTGTCCGGACGAGGGCCGATTCCCATCCCACAACACGTCTGAGAATCACTTTTTCCAGCAGGCGAATCACTTTTTGATTCACACGGCGAATCACCTTTGCTACCTTCCCCTGCAGAACGAGTGCGAATTGTGCTTGCACAGCGAAAAGACACTCTTTGGCAGGTGGATCAGGCATGGAAACGGGCTTTCGGGGCACGTTCGTCATCTCCTGGTCGCAGACGCAAACAGACGGCGAAAATGCCGCGAAACCATCAGCGCTGGCAGCGGGTAAGACCTGGCGTTGGGACGGTGAAGTGGTCCGCATAGACGGACCGGGCGCGTTATTGCGACTGGATGGGGCAAACGGGGAGACGGAGCTGCGCCAGCGGGCGGCGAACCGGGTTCGCAAGCTCATGGGCGCAGCCCGCTCCCACTCGGACGATATCGAGGCGGTGGACTTTGGCAGTGTTGGCCCGTTGCGGGACAATTGCTTTGCCGTAACCGATGGCCGGACAGCGTTCGTGGTGACGATTGTCGAAGCACCCGGGTGCACCCCTCTTGCGATGTTTGTGGATGCTGTACCGCCTGCCGGTGTCGACCTTTGGATCGTCGAAGCACGCGTTGACGTGCAGGGCGGGGCAATGGCCGAGGCCGCGCGCATGATCTGCTTCACCCCGGGCACCCAAATTCGCGTGGCAGAAGGCGCCGTCGACGTGGCCTCTTTGAAGCCGGGTGATCTGGTGCAGACGAAAGACAACGGATTGCAGCAGGTTCTTTGGACCGGCAGCCGGCGTATCACGGGCGCGCGTCTTCACGTGATGCCCGAACTAGCTCCCATCAGGATGGTCGAGAGCGCTCTGGGTGCTGGCCGCCCGGATGACGAGCTGCTCGTGTCACCTGAACACCGCATGCTCTTGCAAGGCGCCCCCGCGCGGGACCTCTTCAACTGCGACGAAGTGCTGGTGAGCGCGCGCGACCTCGTGAATGGCGACACCATTTGGATCGACCGCATGGTGCGTGAAGTGACCTATGTTCATGTGCTCTTCGAGCGCCACGAGATCGTCTTCGCGAACGGGCTCGAAACAGAGAGCTTCCACCCCGCGCAGGCTGCGCTCGATGCGCAGCAGATGGCCGAGGTGGAAGGTTTGTTGCCTGGCGCAGCAGACGGCGCCTATGCGCGCCGTGTGCTTTCGCGTCCGGAAGCCGCGATCTTGGGTCACGCGGCCTAAAGGGGCGGACTTAGGCGGCCTCGTCCGCCCGACGCCAGCCCGGGAAGGGATCCGGATAGTCCAACGGCAGGGCGTTCGGCCCAGCGGCGGCCACGGCAGGAACCAGGCAGGCATCGAGCCGTTTCTTCAGCGTGTCCCACTCAATACCCGCGCCAATGAACACGATCTCCTGACGACGGTCGCCCCAGGGCTCCTGCCAATGCTCTTGCATATAGCCGCGCATGCTTTCGTGCTGGGGCCAGCGGTCCTCGGGAACCGACGCCCACCATGTGCCCAGCGGCTTGACCGAAGACAGCGCGCCAGCGAGGGAGAATTCTGCCACCCAATCGGGGCGCGTCGCGATCCAGAAATGTCCTTTGGCGCGGATGACGCCCGGTAGATCGCCGTTCAGAACTTCGAGGATCTTCTCCGGGATAAAAGGCTGACGGGCGCGGTAGACATAGCTCGCGACGCCGTATTCCTCCGTTTCAGGCACGTGGTCGGCAAAGCCATAGAGCTCCTTCGCCCACATCGGATGCTCATGCGCTTTCTCGAAATCGAAGAGGCCGGTGTCGAGGATCACGTCGGCGGCGACGTCGGAATAATCGGCCTCGATGATCTTGGCGTCGGCGTTCAGCGACCGGATGATCTTGCGTGCGGCGTCCGTTTTCTGCGGGCCCGCGTCTGCGACTTTGTTCAGGATCACGACATCGGCGAACTCGATCTGCTCGACGAGCAGGTTCACGAGCGTGCGGTCGTCTTCCTCGCCCAGGCTCTCGCCACGGTCCGACAAGAAGTCGTGGGAGGAGTAGTCGTTGAGCAAGTTCACAGCGTCGACAACGGTGACCATCGTATCAAGGCGCGAGACATCTGAGAGGCTTTCGCCAGCTTCATCGCGGAAATCGAAGGTGGCGGCCACGGGAAGCGGCTCGGAGATGCCTGTGGACTCGATCAAAAGGTAGTCG
>JBCBFV010000204.1:0-4554 GCA_038527425.1 Pseudomonadota bacterium | reverse complement strand
GCCATGGACCGGTTCAAAGAGCGACGGGAAGCGCCCCTCCGGATTGATATTGCCCGAGGGCGCAATGCCGATGGTGCCCGTACAGGCGGGCCCAAGGTCCGAGAGGATGTCACCAAAGAGGTTCGAGGCCACCACCACATCAAACCAATCGGGATGCAGCACGAACTGCGCCGTGAGGATGTCGATATGGTACTTGTCGACCTTCACATCGGGGTACTGGGCGGCCATCTCGGCCACGCGCTCATCCCAATAGGGCATGGTGATCGAGATGCCGTTCGACTTGGTAGCCGAGGTCAGATGCCCGCCCCTCTGCACGGCCAGGTCAAAGGCGTATTTCAGGATGCGGTCGACGCCGGTGCGGGTCATCACCGTCTCCTGCATCACGACCTCGCGGTCCGTGCCCGGGAACATCTTGCCCCCGATAGAGGAATATTCACCCTCGGTGTTCTCGCGCACGATCATCATGTCGATATCGCCCGGCTCCCGATTAGCGAGCGGCAGCGGCACGCCCGGCATGGCGCGCGCGGGGCGCAAGCTGACGTATTGATCAAACTCGCGCCGAAACTGGATGAGCGATCCCCAGAGCGAGATGTGATCAGGCACGATCTCGGGCCAGCCCACCGCGCCAAAGAAGATCGCGTCGCACTCACCCAACTGCGCTTTCCAATCCTCAGGCATCATCGTGCCGTGCTTCACGTAGTAATCGGCCGAGGCGAAATCGTGCTCTTTGAACTCAAAGCCCAGATCGAACCGCTTCTGCGCAGCCTCAAGCACGCGCAGACCTTCGGGCACCGTCTCTTTCCCGATCCCATCGCCTGCGATAACGGCAATGTCCCACGTGTTCTTTGGCATTGATTTCGCTCCCTTTTGGCCGTGGCTAGCACGCTTTGAAGGACGAAACTACCAAACGGGCCCTCACGCCGGGGCGGCGGCGGCCCGCGCGCGCAGACGGCGCTTGGAGTTGAAGATCACGAAGACGATCAGCGCCGCGCCCGCGACATTGGCCACAAGGAACATCGGCCAGAAGGCCAGGCATGCGCCCGCAATGAGAGCGACGAGATCGATGATCCCGATGGGTCCCTCGCCATACTGCTGGATCAGCGCGTTCGTGGCGTAGATGCCAAAGAGCCCGAAGAAGCCCACCTGCATCACCTCCATGAACTCGCCCGCGATGAGCGGCGTGTAGGCGAACATCAGCGGCACGATGTAGAGGCCCTTGGCGATCTTCCAGCTCTCGAACCCGGTGGCCATGGGGCGCGATCCGGCGATGCCTGCGGCGGTGAAGGCGGCAAGGCAAACGGGCGGCGTGACGTTCGAATCCTGGCTCAGCCAGAAGATGATCAGATGTGCCGTCAGAAGGAAGGTCGTGGCCACAGCCGGATCGATGAGCGCGGGCCGGATCGTCACAGCGATCTCAAACGGGATAGAGGCGATCAGATCCCACGCCTCAGCCCGCGTCATCCCCTCCGCTATCAAGGCGGTATTCGGGTGATCAACGAGGAAGAAGAGCGCGGATTTCGAGGGATCAGAGATGCCTTGCACCAACTGCTCCACAATCAGCTGATCCGACATAATGCCCGCCAGCGCCGGCGCCGTCAGGATCGCAAGGATGATGTAGGCCGCCGTCACCGGCAGACCCATCCCAAGCACAAGCGACGCCAGACCCACCAAGAGGATCGCCAGCACCATGGAGCCCTGCGACCATTGCGCGATCATCAGCGAGAAGGAGTTGCCCACCCCGCTCGTGACGATAGCGTTGTTCATGATCCCGATCGTGACGAGCAGAACCGCTGTCATGACCGAGGCTTTGATGCCCGAGGCCAGCGCCTCCGCAATGCGGTTCGGGCCCATGGCCACGGGTTTGAAAAGATCGCCCGAGGTGACGATGGCCAGAAGGCTCGTGGCCCAGCTCGTCAGGATAAGCGCCGCGATAGCCCAGCAGGCCGCATAGGCGGGCGTCACACCGCTGAGCAGCAGCCAGATCATCACGGTGAGCGGGATCACGAAGACGAGGCCGCCGGACATCAGCTTGCCGCGGTCGACGGTCAGGTCGATCTCGGACCCCGCGTCGTACTTCACCGCCTCGATGCGCACGATGAAAGCCACCGACATGAAGTAGAGGATCGCGGGCACCACGGAGACCGCCACGATCGTGCCGTAGGGAATGGAGGTGTAGCTCGCCATCACGAAGGCCCCTGCCCCCATGATGGGCGGCATGAGCTGGCCGCCGGTGGAGGACGCAGCCTCCACACCAGCCGCGAATTTGGGGCGGAACCCGTTGGCTTTCATCAGCGGGATCGTAATGACCCCGGTCGAGGCCGTGTTGGCGATGGCGGAGCCCGAAATCGTGCCGGTCAGCGCCGAGGACAGCACCGCCACGAAGGCCGCGCCGCCCTTGATGCGGCCCGCGACGACCTTGGCGAGCTCGATCACAAAGTTGCTCGCGCCCGAGACCACGAGGAAGCCGCCGAAGATCATGAAGAGGGTGATGTTGACCGACGAGATGCTCGCCAAAATGCCGAAGAGGCCTTCGTCATTGTAGAGCGTGCGGAACATCACGTCGTTCAAGGGCAGGCTCGCCGCGCGGAAGACGCCGGGCATGTAGCTGCCGAGGAAAAGGATGTAGCTCAGCGCGAGGAGCACCAGAATGGGGATCACCCAGCCCGAGACGCGGCGCGACAGATCAATCGCGGCGAAGACGAGGATGAAGCCCGCGGCCCAGTCGATGGGCGTGAACTGCCAGGCCTGTCCGGTGACGGCCAGCGTGCGCTCGTAAAGCCCGTTCTCAGCCCACGCGACCCAAAGGGCGGCGGCGGCGACGACGGAGCCATAGCTCAGATCGAAGATCCACGCGAAGCGGCTGTGCACGCTTTTCTTGAAGGGCGAATGGATGACAGAGGCGAGGAACGCGAAGCCCGCAAAGTGGATGGCGTTTTGCCATTTGCCAGGCTCGGTCAGCACGAGGTTGGTGAGGATGTGCCAGAGGCCGAAAGCGACGGCAAAGGCGATCAGCAGCCAGGAACGGTGCTCTTTATTGTCGATGTCAAAGCAATCGCTGCGGCTATAGGCATCCATGGCCGAACCCTCCCCCAAGGTGCGGTAAGTGGCGGCGCGAACGGGCGCGCCGCCGGGTCTTAGTGAGGTGTCAGAAGCTTAGTTCTTCAGACGCTCAGGGACTTCGAGACCCATTTCCTCGTAGTAGCGCTGTGCACCAGGGTGCAGCTTGACCGGCAGGCCTGCCATGGCGCCTTCAAGGTTCATGGCGTTCGTGGCCGGGTGGATCGCCTGCAGGAAGGGCAGGTTCTCGTACATGGTCTTGGTGAGGAGGTAGACGTGCTCTTCATCAACGTCCGCGTTCACAGCCAGGAAGTTCGGCTGAGCGATGGTGTTGATGTCGTCGGTCTGACCCGGATAGGTGCCTGCCGCGATGGTGTAAGGCACCCAGAGGTTACGACCGCCGTCCATGGCCGCCAGTTGGTCTGCGGTGACGTCGAGCACCTTGAAGCCACCCTCGTTGGAGGCCATCAGCTGCGTGATTGCGCCCGTGGGTGGGCCTGCGGGCATGCCAGCTGCCACGGCCTGACCGTTGGCCAGCGCGTCAGCAGTTGGGCCGTAGCCTGCGAAGACGAGGTCGAAATCCTCATCGATGTTGAGGCCGAGGCCAGACAGCAGCACGCGGTTCGAGCCGATCGTACCGGAGTTCTGGTTGCCCATGCCGGCAGACATGCCCTTCAGCGCAACGATATCATCCATCGTGCCCGTGGTCGCTTTGTCGGCGGGAACAACGAACTGCTCCACGTTCTGCCAGAGCATCGTGACGGAGCGCAGGTTTTCCTGCGGCTCGGACACCGGGCCCGTGCCCGTTGCAGCGTAGGAGCCGAAGAGGCCCTGCAGGATCGCGAAGTCAGCGGTGCCCGCGCCTAGCGCCTGCACGTTTGCGCCGGAACCGGCGGAGTTCACCGCGGTGAGCGAGAACTTCTGCTTCGGCAGCAGGCGGACCTTCGACAGCGTCGAGATGGCCGTGCCGACCGGGTGATAGGTGCCGCCCGTCGAGGCGGTGTTGAGCACGTAGTCGGTGCTTTGCGCCTGCGCGAGGGTCGCGGATGCGATGAGGGTCGCGCCAAGGGTCAGCGCTTTGACGAATTTCATATTTTTCCTCCCAGAGATGGCCGCTGGTTCAGCCAGTGGCCGCACTTTAGTTAAGCAGTGGTAGGACACGATATGATGGAATCTGCGCGCCGGGCAAATAATGGCCTGCGGAAAAGCGCAGCTTCAGCGTTAGCAGTGTGTGCTAAGCCAGCCGTCCAAGCCAGCCAGGAGCCCGCCATGAGCCAACCGCCCATCGACAACTTGGCGCGCGGGCGCAACCGCGCCTCACACGAACGCCAGCAAGATGAGGGCGATATTGTCATCCGCACTGTGGCCATGCCCGCCGACACGAACCCTTCAGGCGATATCTTCGGGGGCTGGCTCATGTCACAGATGGATTTGGCCGCCGGCAACATCGCAGGTCGCGTGTCAGGGGGACGCGGGGCCACCGTCTCGGTCGAAGCG
>JBCBFV010000203.1:0-4562 GCA_038527425.1 Pseudomonadota bacterium | reverse complement strand
CAGCGCACCAATTCCGATACCACGCTCTGGCGGCTTGGCCGACCTCGCCGCGCAATTCGACCACGGGTCTGTATCTGCCGCCGCCGCAGTGAACGCGACACGGGAGCGTCCTGCACGCAATCGGGCGCATACACAGGCCGAAGGAGAGGTTGAAAAGGCTCTCAACAGGGCCCGCGAAATCTACGAGAAGATCTTCGACAACGACGCAAAAATCCTGGGCCTCGTCAGCCTGAAGGAGCTGATGAAGGTCCTCGAAGGTCTGGAGAACCCAAACACCGGCATGCCGGCCTTGGACGAACGGATCAGATATGGCGCGGGCCAGTTGCAAGAAGGACTGGCCAGCGCCCGAGAGCAGCTCACCGACGCGGCAGGCGAACTGGGAGATGAGCTCAGGGACGAGCTGAATGCGGCCCAAGCCAATGCGCTGAGCGATGCTGCAGATGCCGCCGACCTCGTTCGGGTTCAGGTGGTCATGCCGCTCGCCGAAGCCTTGGACGACATTCGCGAGGGCTGGGACAGCCTCGAAGCGCAGCTTGCCGAAGAACAGCGCGCCATCACACCCGCCCAGGTTCGTCCGATTACCATCCGTGAAATCTTCCCAGAACTCGACGGCGGCCTGACCGCCTTGCGCGCCGCCTTGGTGGACAGTGCCGAACAGACCGATCAGATCGCCTTTGCGCTGTCGCTCGGGGCCGTCTACGAGGCCGGACGCCGCTTTATCGATGCGCTCAAACGCTCGCTCGCCAACCCGGTGGCGCGCATTGAGGGCGCGTTTCGGGAACGGTTCGACGCGCTGCGCGGGGTCTTCGACGCACTGACCGACGGCCTTGGCGGGATTTTGCGTGCCTTTGCTGACGAATTCGTGGATGACCTGCGCCGCAAGGTTGCCGACGAGCTGCCAAACCAGATCGTGCCAGAGGACCGCGTGATCACCTTCTCGCCGATCCGCATCCCGCGCGTGGACCGGTTTGCGGCGCTTGATATCGACGTTCAAACCTTCGCAGACGAACTGCGCGCAGCGGCGGCGTTGGACACGGGTGACGTGCGCCTGCTGCTCAGCGCCTTCATCCATTTCACGCTGGAGCCTGCGAGGATAAGCGCGCTTGTGTCGGCGCAAACACCCATCGACACGCTGGCGCGGGACTTCCTCGCCACGCGGGACTACCAAAACCTCTTTCAAGGTTTGCAAATTTTGCCCCGGGACGAGACCGTCGCCGACCAGATCGGACGGCGGCTTCAGGCGCGGGAAAATCGCGTTCGACGCGCCGTGGCGGACCTGTCGGCCTCCGTCCGCGCTGCCCTCGACGATGCCACCACCGCCATCGAGGAGGCCGCCCGGGCCGAGGCCGAGGCCCTGCTGGCAGACCTAGAGCTGTTGGTGGTGACACTCGCCGGCGAAGCCGAACAAATGCTCGAAAGGATCGCGCAGGACTTTGCAGAAGAGTTCGACTTCATCGCCCGCTTGATCCTCGCCGTGGGCGCGCTGACCGATGCGCTGTCTGAAGATCGGATCGCGCCAAAGACTGTGATCGACCGCACCATCGCCCTGTTGGAGCTCTTGGTCGGGCCACTGGGGATCAACAGTGACGACATCTGCGCGGAGGCCAACAGCTACCTGACCCCGCTGCGCCAGATCGCGCTCTACCTCAACCCGACCGAGCTTGCCCTGTCGGACCCCGCTGTCATTCATCTGCCCTTTAGCGTGTCCCAAACCGATCAGTTGGGCGAGCGCGCGCGCCGTATCGTGATACCCCAGTTCAAGGAAATCGCGTATGCGGACGACGCCCCAGCCCCTTCCGGCAAAGCCCCCGCCACGCATCTCTACGAGGCACATGTCGATCTCGCTGAGATGATCAAGGAGGCGTATCAGGAGCGCGCCGATGCGCTTGAGGAACTGGGCGACCTGCCCGACGATATCCCGGACGGGGTTCGCGCCAAGGTCGCGGATTTCGTCAAGGTCCTCGATCAAGACATCGAAGGCGTGCTCGCCAGCACGACCGGTGTGAACAACGCCCTCGTCGACGCTTACGCCGCGATCCTGACTGCTGACAGGCAGGCAATCGGGCTGCGTGCCCGCCTCGCGGGCATTGCGGAAATCGACGTCTGCGCAGGTGACATCGAAGACCAGCTCGCCGCAGCCTCCGCTGTCCCGGACGACATAGCCCGTTTCATCGACGTCTATGGCGACGTGGTGAAGGCTTTGAACACGTCGGCCCGCACCATCGGGTCCTCGGTTGAAACGCTGATCAAGGCCGACACCTTGATCGTCACCGGAGGCGTCGTTGGCGCGTTCGCGTTCCTTGCAGACGCGTTCAACGCGGGAGAGGTCTTTGACGAACTCGAAGAGGCGGCGACCCAAAAGGCGCGCGAATACACCCTTCGTCTGCACCGGCTTGAATCGCGCATCACCGTCGCCGCAGCGGGCGTTCTGCGCGACGTCATTGCCCCGGTCCGGGCGCAGGTGGCCCGCGCTCAGACCTTTGCAGACGGCTTGGCCGACCTCGCGGACAGCCTCAAGGACCTGATCTCTGTTGAGGGGCTCACCGAAAACATCGAAACCCTCGCTCAGCTTTCGGCTGATATCGCGGGTCTTGATGCCGAAATGGCCCGCATCGCCGCGATGCCGGTACCCGCCAAAGACGCAACCGCCCCCCTGACCGGGCGGCCCCGCATTGCGGACCTGACCAACGCCGTGGGAGACCTTGAGCCGCTCGCGTTTGTCACGCTCGACGTCAATGCCGACAAAGGCCTCGCCAAGATGCGTGCCTTAGCCGACGAGGTGGAGGCGGAGTTCGCCGCGATCGTTGCCGCTGGCAAAGCGCAACTCAGGCAGGCCGAGACGGCCCTGTTGGCGGTGTTCGACGACATCGCAAAGCAATATGTGCTGAACGCCGATCTGAGCTTCGGCTTGGACAAGCCGACGACACTTGCATCCCTCTACGAAAAGCTGGTGAGCGAACGCAAAGAGACGGTCGAAAATACGCCTGAAGTCCTCGAAGCGTTGCTGCGACAGGAAATCGTCGCCGTCCCCGCCGCGCATCATCAGGATCAGCCGGGCTTTACGCCGGGCGTGCTTAACGATGAAACGAACACGCTGACGCTGGCCAACGATGCGCTCAGGGGCGACGCGATCCTTCTCAAGGTCATCGCGGGCGCGGACGGCAAACCCCTCAGCGACCCCAATCAACGGCGGTTCCTCGTGGGGTTCATTCGGGCCTGGCAGAACGGCGCGTCATCACCTCTGCTGATCGGAGACAACGTCAAGAATGTCGTCTCCGAGATCCTGCGCGGCGACATCATGCGGTTCATCGATCTCACCGCGATCCGCGCCCAGATCGAAGACTACCTGCTATCTCTCGTGCCTTCGGAAATCGAGATGCGTTATAACTACGGGGTGCCGTTGGGTGATCCCGTGCGCGTGGCCACGGCGGGCATCTTTGCGCCCGCGCCCAAATCGCGGCTGGATATCCGGACCGGCATCGTCATCAAACTCGACCGTGGATTTAAGCCCAGCATCGATTTTTCCTCCACGGGCTCTCTGGGTGCCTTCGACATCAAGCTCGTCGGCGACGCCTTCGATGCCCTGACGCTCAAATTCAAAGGCGCCCGTTTCGAGACGAGCGGCGGGTCGAAACCGCGCTTTGATATCACCTACGATGACTACGTCATTGGACCCCAGCTCGAATTTGTGCAGCAACTGCAATCGATCCTGTCGCCGGGCGAAGGCTCAGGCGCGTTTATCGAGCCGCGTTTCGATCTGCCGGGCGTGGAGGCCGGGTATTCGATGAACCTCGGCATGTTCTCGATCGGGGCAGCAGCGTTCTTCAACATCGCGCTGCGCACCTCTGCGGTCCTCCCCTTCGGCGAAGGGGATGCGCGGTTCCGGGCCAGCCTGTCGACCCGCAGCAATCCGTTCACCATCTCCTACCTGCCCTTTGGCGGGTCCGGGTTCTTTGCCATCGAAGCCAACACCGACGGCATCATCGGGTTTGAGGCGCAGTTCGAATTCGGCGGCGCGGCGGCCTTCGGGTTCGGGCCGCTCACCGGACAGGGCCGGCTGATGTCGGGTGTCTACGTCCGGCAAATATCCTTGGCGCGAAACCGCAAACTGACCGAGATCACGGGCACGTTCTATGTGGGTGGCTCGGCCAAAATCTGGATTTTCAACTTCGGTGCATCGCTCTTTGTGCGCCTCGGGATGGTCAATGGCGACATGTCCGGTGAGGCCGTGTTCACCTATTCCTTCTCCATCGGCTTCAAGGATTTCGACTTCTCCGTCACGGTTTGGAAGCAAGAGGGCAAAGGGTTCTCGTCCCAACAAAGCTCATCCCTTCTGGACCCCGGCGGCACCCGCTTTGCCAGCACAGGCACAGCTGGCTCGACGGCAACGGACACAGCCGTGGTGACAACCCAAGGCAACGGCCCGAACACCAACTTCGGCGACTACCTCGGGAATACTTTTGCGTCAGTGCCCATGAGCGAGGACTATTTCTGATGGTGCTTACCGTAGAAAACACGCGGCCGGGTCAGGACAACACCCCGTTTCCCGTCACCGAAGATTT
>JBCBFV010000202.1:0-4591 GCA_038527425.1 Pseudomonadota bacterium | reverse complement strand
CGGCACCTGGAACGACCGCGCGACACCCGCGCGGCACCGGCGGGCGGCGGAATGACGGGTGACGTCTTCGCCCTGAAAGCGGATGGTGCCTGAACCGGGCTGGAGCGTGCCCGTGATCAGGTTAAACATGGTCGTCTTGCCCGCGCCATTGGGGCGAAGACGTCACCCGTCATTCCGCCGCCCGCCGGTGCCGCGCGGGTGTCGCGCGGTCGTTCCAGGTGCCGCAGCCCTTCTCCGGCATGACCGTCTTCGAGAACGCCATGGTCGCGGCAACGCAGTCTGCAGGCCTCTCAGGTCGCGCGGCGGAGGCACGCTGCCTCGAAGTCCTCGAACAGACGGAGCTTCTGGATAAGGCCAACATCCCGGCAGGCAGCCTGACGCTCCTGAATCGCAAACGGCTCGAGATGACGCGGGCGATGTGCACGAACCCGAAGCTGCTGCTGCTCGACGAAATCGCGGGCGGTCTGACGGAGAGCGAATGCATCTCCCTCATCCAGACCATCAAGGACGTGCATGCGAGCGGTGTCTCCATCATCTGGATCGAGCACGTGGTCCACGCGCTCCTCGCGGTCGTCGACCGTCTTATCGTCATCGATTTCGGCAAGAAGATCGCAGACGGGGAGCCTAAGGCCATCATGGCCAGCCCCGAGGTGCAGGAAATCTATCTGGGGATCGAAGTCGATGCCTGACATTCTGAAGCTCAGCGGCCTCGACGCCCATTACGGCGATTTCCAAGCGCTCTATGGCATCGACATGAACCTAGCGGAGAGCGAAGTTCTGGCCATCATCGGGGCCAATGGCGCGGGCAAGACGACGCTTCTGCGCTCCATCTCAGGCCTCATGTCGAACGGCGCGGATCAGGTGCAGTATCGCGGCCAGCCCATCGGCGCGCTTCGCGCGGATGAGGTAGCGGGCCTTGGCATCGCGCTGGTGCCAGAGGGGCGGCAGCTCTTCCCCTCGCTTTCCGTCGAAGAAAACCTCCTGATCGGCGGGCGCCTGAAACGCCCCGGCCCGTGGAGCCTTGAGGCCGTCTTCGACCTCTTCCCTGTCCTCAAGGAGCGCCGCGCTTTCCCATCCACCGCGCTGTCCGGCGGGCAACAGCAGATGGTGGCCATCGGGCGCGCGCTCATGTCGAACCCGGACCTCATCCTCTTCGATGAGATCAGCCTCGGCCTCGCGCCCGTGATCATCAAGACGATCTACGACGCCCTGCCCGACATCGTTGGCGAAGGCATGTCCGCGGTGATCGTGGAGCAAGACATCTCCAAAGCGCTCTCGGTATCCGACCGGGTCTACTGCCTCATGGAGGGTCGCGTGACGCTCGAAGGCGGCAGCCGCGTCATAAGCCGCGAGGCCATCAGCCAAGCCTATTTCGGGATCGACTGACATGGATTGGATCAATGCACTTGTTCAAGGCACGCTGCTTGGGGGGCTCTACGCGCTCTTTGCGGCGGGGCTTTCGCTCATTTTCGGGGTGATGCGTCTGGTGAACATCGCCCATGGGGAGCTTATCGTGCTTGGTGCCTATCTGGGCCTCAGCGTCGTCATGGCTACGGGGATGCACCCGCTCCTCGCGCTGATCGTGGTGATGCCCGTCATGGGTGGCTTCGGCTATGTCTTGCAGCGCGGGATCTTGAACCAGACCTTGGGCGATGACATTCTGCCGCCGCTCTTGGTGACGTTCGGCCTCTCAGTCATCCTTCAGAACATCTTCCTTGAGGCCTATACGGCTGACCCGCAAAAGATGGATGCGGGCGCCCTCGAGGTCGCGAGTGTGGCGGTCGGTGGCCTCTCCCTCGGCGTGCTGCCCCTTTTGACCTTCGCGATCGCTGTGGCGGTGATCGCAGGGCTCCAGTTCATCTTCTACCGCACTCCGCTGGGTCGGGCCTTCCGCGCGGTCTCCGACAATCAGGACATCGCCCAGCTCATGGGGCTCAACAAACGCCACATCTTCGGGCTGGCCATGGCGCTCGCGCTCGTGGTGACGGCGGTGGCGGGCATCCTTCTCGGTATCCGCACCTCCTTTGACCCCACCGCTGGCGGCGCACGTCTGATCTACGGGTTTGAGGCCGTCATCATCGGCGGGCTGGGCAACCTTTGGGGCACGCTCGCAGGTGGCGTCATCCTCGGCGTTGCGCAAACGATCGGGGCCAAGATCGATCCCGGCTGGCAACTTCTGGCGGGCCACATTGCCTTTCTCATCGTTCTGGCCGTGCGCCCGAACGGTCTTTTCCCGAGGGTGAGCGGATGAGCCAACAAGATCACATCGTCTCCCGCGGCTCGAACGCGGCCAAGATCGCAGCTGTCCTCGGCGCCATCGTCCTGATCATCCTGATCGCGGCGCCCTGGTGGGCCGGGCGCGCAGACATGCGCCTGATGGGGGAGCTTTTCCTCTATCTCTCGCTCGCCTGCCTTTGGAACCTGATGGCGGGCTACGCGGGCCTCGTGTCCGTGGGCCAGCAGGCCTATGTGGGCTTCGGAGGCTACATGCTCTTTGCACTAACGATCTTCGGCGGGCTCCATCCGCTGGTTGCGATCGCGGGTGTGGGCGTACTGGGTGCACTGATCTCCATCCCCGTGGCCACCCTGATCTTCCGCTTGCGCGGCGCCTATTTTGCCATTGGCACATGGGTGATGGCCGAAGTCTTCCGGCTCTCCTTCGCCCAAGTCTCCGCCCTCGGCGGCGGGTCGGGAACATCGCTCCCCGTGGGCATCGTGCGCTCTATGGCCTCGTCCCGGTCCGGCCGGGAGGCGTTGGCCTATTGGCTGGCGCTCGGCGCGGCAATCTTTGTCATCGCCGCTGTCTACCTCTTCCTGCGCTCGCGCCGGGGCCTCGCACTGACCGCGATCCGTGACAATGAGCTCGCCGCCGGGTCGCTCGGCATCGATATCTGGCGCACGAAGTTCGTGGTCTACGTCGTCACCGGTGCGCTGACGGCCATGATCGGCGCGCTGATCTTCCTGCAGAAGCTGCGTATCTCGCCTGACGCGGCCTTCTCCGTGAACGACTGGACGGCGTTTGTGATCTTCATCGTGGTCATCGGCGGGATCGGCACTATCGAAGGGCCCATCATCGGCACGCTCATCTTCTTTGCCCTGCGCGAGACATTGGCCGACCTCGGCACGACCTACCTTATCGTCCTCGGCGTTGTGGCCATCGTCGTCATGCTGAAGGCGCCCAAGGGCGTGTGGGGATACGTCCGGGACAGGTTCGACTTACAGCTCTTCCCGTTGGGGTACCGCGTGCGCCGGAAGGACTAATTTGGCGCAGCTTGAAGGGGTTGGAGCAAGCGGCCCCCTCGCCTAACCTGCCCCCATGGGTCAGGTCACATCGCTCTTTGCGCGTAAGCTCGTTGCCGCCGCTGGCGACGCGATTGACCCTGTCGCGGTGCTGGCGACGGTGGGGCTTGATGCGAACGGTCCTTGGGACCCCAAGCATATGCTCGATGAAGACACGTTCTACGGCATGCTCGAACTCATGGGCACCCAGATGGATGTCACCGCCTTGCCGCTGACCGTGGGCGGCCAGATGCGCCCTGATGAATACGGGGCACTTGGGCTGGCCTGGAAAGCCGCACCGAACCTCTTGGGCTCTTTCAGCCGCGTGGCTCGCTACTGGCGCCTTTGGACGAGCTTTACGATGTACGAGCTGACGGAGACGCCTGAAGGCATCCTCTTCTCCGAACATCGCGAGGGCGACAGACGGCTGGGCATGCGCCTTTCCATTGAGGCCGATTTGGCCAGCGGCGTTTCGCTCTCGCGCCAAGTCTCTGCCCAACCCTTCGCTCCGCTAGCGGTCTATTTCACGCACGGCGCCCCCGCGACCACCGACCATCACGAGGCATACTTCGGCTGCCCCGTGCACTTTGGTGCGGATAAGGACGCGCTCCTCATGTCGCGGGCCTCTCTCAATGCGCCGAACCTCCTCGGCGACGAGGGGATCACGCAGTTCCTTGTCTCGCATCTCGACGCAGAGCTTGCCCAGATCGACACGACGCCCCCGCTTCAAGCCCAGACCAAAGGCGAAATCGCGCGCGCCTTGTCCGACGGGCTGCCCAAGATGGCTGAAGTTGCGCGCAGCCTCGGGCTGAGCGCGCGGTCCTTCCATCGCAGGCTCGCGGAACAAGGCCTGTCCTTCCACACGCTCACCGAGGAAACACAGCGCGAGATCGCCATCGGCATGCTGAAAGAAGACGCCTACGCCCTTTCCGAGATCGCCTTCCTGACGGGTTACTCAGAACAAAGTGCCTTCAACCGGGCCTTCAAGCGATGGACGGGCAACACCCCAGCCGCCTACCGCAGAACGCTTCGCCCCTAGGCTTTGTGAAGTTTTCGAAACAACGCAGATCACCGCTTCACTCCCGGCTTAGAAGCTGCGCATCCTGCCCCCATAGAGCAGGAGCATTTCATGAAGCACATCGTATTCGATATCGGCGCCGTTCTCATCGATTGGGACCCCTTCCTGTCCTTTGAGGACGCTTTTGACAGCCGCGCTGAGTGCGAGGCCTTCCTGAAGCGCGTCAACTTTGATCGCCTCAACGTGGCAGGTGACGCAGGCGCCACCTTCGCGCAGATGGCGGAAATGGTGGAG
>JBCBFV010000201.1:0-4613 GCA_038527425.1 Pseudomonadota bacterium | reverse complement strand
GTCTCACAGAGGCGAAAGCAAAAGAAACGGGCCGCGAGATAAAGGTCGGCCGCTTCCCCTTCATCGGCAATGGCAAGGCCATCGCGCTGGGTGAGCCTGAGGGCCTCGTGAAAACGATCTTTGATGCGAAGACCGGTGAGCTCCTCGGGGCGCACATGGTCGGCGCGGAAGTGACGGAGATGATCCAAGGCTACGTCGTGGGCCAAAAGCTCGAGACGACGGAAGAGGACCTGATGGAGACGGTCTTCCCGCACCCGACGCTGTCAGAGATGATGCACGAAAGCGTGCTCGACGCCTGGGATCGCGCGATCCACTTCTAAGGCCTCTCTAGAGCGCAAAGAAAAAGGGGCGCCTGACGGCACGTCAGGCGCCCTTTTTTTGTGTCTAAATCCTACTGGGTGACCGTGATCGGGATCGACATCAGCCGGGTGTTGTTGAGGCCGAAGACGTATTCGATCACGTAGGTGCCGGGCTCCTCGGGCATCGTCAGGCGCACGATGCTGCCGCCCGCATCCGCCACCTTTGGCTGGCTGCGGCTCGCGAAGCGGTAGGGGTAGCCCGTATCCTCGTAGTCCGCAGGCGTGATGCCCACGAAGTCACGAGGGTAGGCGGGGCCGGTCCAAGCCACCTCGATCTCCGTTCCCACTTGCGCCGTGCCCGGTGCGGTCAACGTCGCGGAGACGGGCGTCACCGTGATCGGGACCGACGTCAGACGGCTGTTGTCCTGTCCGAGCGCGTATTCGACCACATAGTCGCCCGGCACCGTCGGAAGCTGGACGCTGAGGGGCGATCCTTCGCCCGTGCCCGTGGTGCGCGTGACGAAGCGGTAGGGATAGCTTGTGTCCTCATAGCTTGCGGCCGTGATGCCAATGACGTCGCGCTCATAGGCAGGGCCTTCCCACGCGACCTCGATGACTGATCCAGCAGGCGCGGAAGTAGGCGCTGTGACTGATGCCGAGAGCGCAGTCACTTCCAGCGCCACCGCCACGAGGCGGGAGTTGTCTTGCCCGAGCGCGTATTCCACGACGTAGCTTCCAGGCTCTGTCGGGGCCTGCAGCTTGAGAACCGGCCCGCCTGAGACGTCCACTTTGCGGGTGACGAAGCGGTAGGGGTAGCTTGTATCTGCGTAGTCTGCGGCAGTGACACCCACGGCATCGCGCTCGTAGCCCGGCCCTGTCCACGCAACTTCGAAGGTGGACCCTGCCACGACGCTCGCAGGGGCCGTCAAGGCAGCGCCCACCTCGGTGACCTCGAGGGACACAGCCACCAGGCGCGAGTCGTCCTGCCCGAGGGCATATTCCACGACGTAGCTACCAGGCTCCGTGGGGGCCTCGATGGAAATCACGGCGTCGCTGCCAACGCGCACCTTTTTGGAGACGAAGCGGTAGGGATAGCCCGTATCCTCATAGTCGGCGGCGGTGATGCCAATGTAGTCCTTCTCATATCCTGGGCCCGTCCAGGCCACGACGAAGGTCTGACCGGCTGTGACGCTCTCGGGCGCTGTGAGCGTGGCCGCAACTGGCACGACCTCAAGCGCGATCGAGGTCAGGCGCGAGCTGTCTTGACCGAAGGCATATTCGATCACGTAGCTGCCGGGCTCGGTCGGTGCCGCAAGGCGCACCGTCGGGGCGTCGCCCACTTTCACCGCAGAGGTCGAGAAGCGGTAGGGGTAGCTCGTATCCTGATAGTCGGCCGGGGTGATGCCCACGGCGTCCCTATCGTAGGCTGGGCCGGTCCAGGCCACCTCCACAATGGAGCCTGCCTCCACCGTGGCAGGTGCCGTCAGCGTGGCTGTTGCGGGAGTCAGCGAGATGGGCACAGCCGCAATACGCTCGTTCCCATCGCCGAGGCTGTATTCGACGACGTAGTCGCCTGGTTGTGTGGGCATCAACAGCTTGAGGGGGCTGCCGCTTTTCACGTCGGTCTTATTGGCAAAGCGATAGGGATAGGTCGTGTCTGTGCGGCCCGCATCGGTGATGGCGACCACATCGCGCTCGGCACCCGGACCCTCCCATGCAACCTCGATGGTGGACCCCACCACGGCTGTTTCAGGTGCGATCAACGTGGCGAGAGGTTTCGGTTCCTCAAAGACCACAACGACCTCGCGACCGCCGGGAATGGCGATGAATTGCACCGGCTCGGAGGTAGCTTCCTGGGCGAGCCAATAAGCCGTCACAACATAGGAGCCTTCCGCCATTTCAGCGGTCAGCGGGTTGCCTGTTGCATTGCCCAGACCAGTCACTGCCCATTCGACGGGGCCGTCCACCAAGGGACCATCCTCCGCGCCAAGGACGGCTCGAAAGGTGACAGGGACAATCTCGATCGGGGGTTCAAAGACGACTTCGACCGTGCCGCCCTCCGGGGCGACTTGAAAGCCGCCTTCGATAACCTGACCCGTACGGGCCCACTGGACCTGCACATTGTAGGCGCCGAGCGGCAGTTCGTAGGTTTGCTGACCCGTGAAATCGAGCCTGCCTTGCGCGTTCTGAGGAACGATCGCCCAGGCCGCTTCTTCGATAATCGGGCCGCCGGCGCCTTCACGGGCGAGGAAGGCCACGCTGCCCAAGGCAGGTTCGGGGGCCACGGCCACTTGAGTGAGAGCTGAGGAGAGTTCTGATGAGTTGGAGGCGCTCAAGAACTGGCCGCCTGTGTTGCCTGCGATGCATTGCATCTGAGCAAGCGCTTCAGGGTCGGTGACGTCAAAACCCACCACATGTGCGGTGAAATCAATGCCTGCCTGCTCGAGCGCGGCAGCCGCTGCGCAAGGATCCGGGTTGCAGGTTTCAATACCGTCAGAAACCAGGATCACCGTCGCGGCTTCTTCTGTGAAACGGAGCGCTTGGGCCGCCGCGATCAGCGCGTCCGTCATCGGCGTTTTTCCGCGCGGGTTGATGCCGTTCACGGCCTGCCTGATGGCGGGCAGGGTGCCTGCGTCCGGGGCCACGACGGTCTCGATATCGCTGCAGTCTCCGCGTGTTCGATGGCCATAGACCGTGAGGCCAAGGTTCTGATCTTGCGGGAAATCATCAAGAAGCGTGCCCACGACTTCGCGGGCAATGACGATCTTGTTCACCCCATCGATCTGCCCCCACATGGAGCCGGAGCCGTCGAGAACGAGGATGGTGTTGGGAGCCCCTTGAGCCGAGAGGGCAGCCGGAATGGACAGCAGAAGTGCCGCGAGCCAATTGCGCATGGAAAAATCCTTAAGCTTTATGGCCGCAAGCTAACACATGGGGCTGCCTCCCGGTCAATATGCAGTGCCGTCACGCGAGAGCGAAAATCGCAGCTCCCGTAGCGGCGGCCCAAATCAGGCCAATAAACACGAGTTGATACAATTGAGACATGGGTGGCAGCCCTAATAATCGTTACAAATACGAGGTTAATTTGCCCGAGCGCAGAGCGTCGGGGTAGTCCGGAAAACCCGCCCTTAGGCGCCGAGAATCGGTCCGGCGATCACTGCACAGCCGATTCCCGTTTGGCAGACCTTGCCATTGCATCAGCACTGCGGGATGGGAGGGGATGACCCAACCTTCGCGAACATCATGGGGCCTTGTCGCACTCCTTTTCGGCGTGGGGCTTTTGGCAGCCATGCAGTTCATCAAAGTGTCGCTCACCCTCGAACTCCTAGCAGATCATTATGAACGACCGGTTGAGGCGGTTTCCTTTTTCGTCACCATGGTTTCCATCGTGGGGATGGCGCTGGGCGTCGTGGCGGGAGCGTTGGTCGCCCGGTTGGGAACGCGGCCCGTAGTGCTTGGCGCGTTGGCGCTGGGCGGCGCGGTCAGCTTCGCGGGTGCGTTACTGCCCGCGTTTCCTTTGATGCTTGGCCTGCGGGGGATCGAAGGGCTTTCTCACCTTGCCATCGTCGTAGCGGTGCCGCCGACGATGGCCCGAGCCGCGACCGAGAGCGATCGACCGATTGTCATGTCCATCTGGGCCATGTTCTTTGGTGTTGCCTTCAGCCTCGGCGCGCTGATCTTCCCACCGCTTCTCGCACTCGGCGGGGTGCCGGCGCTCTTCATCGCCCATGGGGCCGGGTTCTTCGTACTGCTCGCTGTGCTCTTTTTCATGCTTCCCCCTACCGAGGGCGAGCCGACACCCATCGCGTTCTTCCGCGCCCATCGGGAGGCGTACAGTTCCGCTCGGCTGGCAGGGCCGGCGCTGGTCTTCCTGATTTACACGCTGCTCTTTGTGGCCTCAGTCACTTTCTTGCCGCCTGCGCTGGGTCGGCCGGAACTTGCGGCGATCCTGCCGCTCATCTCGCTGGCGGGCACGTTTGTTGCCGGATGGCTCTGTCGCACCATGCCGACAGCGCGAGTGATGGCCCTTGGCTACCTCTGCTTCGTCCTGGGGACGCTGCCGCTACCGTTCGGGGGATGGTGGGCGAGCTACATCCTGTTCGTCGGTATGGGGCTCGTGCCAGGAGCCTGCTTTGCGGCAATTCCGGCTTGGAATGCCACCGCAGGGGATCAGGCGCGATCCACCGGTGCCATCGCCCAGATGGGCAACGTGGGCACCGGCACAGGCACGCCGCTCTTTGCCTTCGCGCTGGCGATGATGGGGACACCCGGGCTCTGGACGCTTCTCATCGTCTTTCCAATCGTTGCGCTTTT